>VXPI01000211.1 GCA_009839585.1 Gammaproteobacteria bacterium | reverse complement strand
AGGTGAGCATGGCTCCCCACGACATCAATTCGCTATGTGCAAAATTTGCAAAACGGAGAATGCTGTAAATGACGGTAACCCCTAGCGCACCGAGGGCTAGCTGCGCACCATAGGTTGTGGCAGGAACAAGAACGAAATTGCAGAACAGCACGATGGCATTCAGGAAATCCATTCACCCACCCAAAAATGAATGTTGGACTTCAGGGTTGGTCAACAGCACCTTGCCCTGATCTGTGAAACGATTCTTGCCCTGTACCAATACGAATCCACGATCAGCAATCGCAAGTGCCTGCCTGGCGTTTTGTTCAACCATGAGTACGGCAACACCGCTAGCCGTGATGTCCTGAATACACTTGAACAGATCCTGCATAACAATCGGAGACACACCGGCGGTTGGCTCGTCAAGCATCAACAGCCTTGGTTCCGTCATCAGCGCCCGACCAATGGCGACTTGCTGACGTTGACCGCCGGAAAGTTCCCCGGCCATCTGCTTGCGCTTGTCCTTGAGAATGGGAAACAACTCAAAGACCCGGGTTATGGTGCTGGAGATATTGTCTGTACGAACAAAGGCACCCATCTCAAGATTCTCCTCAACACTCATTGAGGGGAAGACATTATTATTTTGCGGAACGAACGCCATTCCTTCCAGCACACGATCAGATGGGGGCAGGGTGGTGATATCGCGATCATTGAATAGAACTTTTCCTGTGCGCAGTTGAATCATTCCGAAGATGCCCTTCATTGCGGTGGATTTGCCAGCACCGTTAGGTCCGACCACAACTGCAATTTCGCCTGCTTCAACCCTAATATCACAACTATGAATAATGTCAGGGCCTGTGCCATACCCACCACTCATGCCAGTTGCCTCGAGAAAGCTCATTGCTGCAACTTCGGTTAACCGGTAGTTTTTCGACCGAGGTAAGACTCTATTACTTCGCGATTGGCCTTGACTTCTTCAGCACTCCCTTGTGCCAGTATTTTTCCTTCTGCCATAACGATGACAGGGTGGCACATCCGGGTAATGAAGTCGATATCATGCTCAATCATGCAGAAAGTATAGCCATGCTCTTGATTTAGCTCTTGAATGGAATCGCCAATGGCTTTCAGGAGAGTTCGATTCACACCAGCCCCAACTTCATCCAGAAATACGATTTTCGCTTCGGTCATCATGGTTCTGCCAAGTTCAAGAAGCTTCTTTTGCCCACCTGACAGATTGCCGGCAGGTTCATTTTCAAGATGGGATATCTTCAGGAACTGTAGGACTTCATGAGCCCGTTCCCGAATTCGTTCTTCCGATTGCCTGATTTGGCTCGGGTTGAACCAGACATTCAATAGTTGTTCGCCAGGTTGTTCACCCGGCACGACCATCAGATTTTCGAGTACGGTTAAAGAGGAAAACTCGTGAGCAATCTGAAATGTTCGTACCAGTCCGCGAGAGAACAACTGATGGGGCAGAAGTCCAGTTATCTTTTCCTGATCCAGAAAGATATGGCCGGAGGTGGGTGGATGCACACCTGCGATGGCATTAAACAGGCTGGTTTTTCCTGCCCCATTCGGGCCAATCAAACCCGTTATGGTGTTCGATTCGATAGTAAGGGTGACCCCGTCAACTGCCCTGATCCCGCCAAAGTGCAGGTGAAGGTCCTCAACGGAAAGCATCGTCTACCTGAAAAAATAAAAAGCGACCGGGTTGATCAACCCCGGCCGCCTTGATTCAAGCAATCACGGAATTAATGATTGGCGACCTGTTCAAATTTACCGTTTTTGACTTCCATTTCGAAGTACGAACCGGCAGATTCACCCGGCCCAATCAACTCAACAGCAGACGCACCGACATAGTCTATATCTCCTCCATCGGCAATAACCTGGAGTGCTTTGACGAGTTCTCCGGGGTAGATTTTTTCGCCCGGAGCGTTGGCTACTTTTTCAACATGGCCCTTGAAATCAGCACTATTGGTTGAACCAGCAGACTGCATTGCCAGCAGAATCAGGGCTGAAGCATCATAGGATTCAGCCGCATAGGGGCCTGAGGCATTAAAACTTGATCCGGCAAGATCTGACAACATGGTGGCTCCTGGACTATCCGTTCCAGGGCGAGTACCAAACGAGCCGTTTATATCCGTACCAAAGGCATCCGTCAGCGAATCACCGAGCATGCCGTCGGGGAGCATGAATACATCGAAAGCAGCACTATCCAGTGATGCCTGAATAATGCCTTTTCCTCCTTGGTCCAGATAACCGACAACGACCAGCACTTCACCGCCAGCCGAAGCCAGTGTTGCAACCTCGGCCGAGTAATCAGCCTTGCCGTCCTCATGTGATACAGAAGTGGTTACTTCACCGCCTGCTTCACTATAGGCGGACTGGAAACTGTCTGCCAATCCTTTTCCGTAATCGTTGTTGGTATAGGTTACAGCAACAGATTTGATACCGCGATTACCGAGAATATTTGCCATCACCTGACCCTGCCTGGCATCGGAAGGAGCAGTCCGGAAAAATAAATCGTTGTCTTCGGCAGTAGACAGTGCTGGACTGGTTGCCGATGGTGAAATCATCACTATGCCGTTTGGCAAGACAACATTATTCAGGACTGCTGTAGTTACTCCTGAGCAGTTCGCGCCGTTGATTGCTGCCACGCCATCTGAGGTAACCAGGCGCTCAGCGGCTGCAGTAGCGGCGGCGGCATCAACGCAGGTACTGTCACCGCGAACAGCCACTACTGAATGTCCACCAAGAAACATACCGCTATCGGATACTTCGCTTATTGCGAGTTCACCACCTGCGGCGATATCTGGCGCCAGGGATTCAATCGGACCCGTGAAGCCCATCAAGATACCGATTTTGACATCATCAGCCATGGCGATGCCACCGGACAGAGCAATGCCGATAACGCTACAAATAAATTTTTTCATCATGGGATATTTTCCTCGCGTGTCCTTTTTTTAAGTGAGTAATTGAGATTTGAATTTCATTTTTTGTTCTTGTGATTGTATGCCAATGACGGATTTATTACTAACTTGAATATGAAGGGGAACCCCTGCGGCCCGGAGGCACTGACAGCTAATCCAGTCCAGAAATCATGAGTTCTTTCCATGCCATTGCAGAAGCAATCCGCTTTCCGAATTCTGTCTGGCAAGGGTAAAAATCACCGAAGCAGGGCAGTTCGGCCAATAATTTCTACACACTCGCTTAATATTTTTATGGTAATTGATGTATCAAAGAATTATGATAGGGGATGTTTACCGAATTGAAATGCAAAAGTGAATGGCTGGTTTTCGAGGGAGACCAGATTTCCCCTATAAACAATTGTAAATAATTGCGTTTTGTGTTTGGCAAACGGACGCTGCATTGAACAGCGTATTCAAACAAGAATTAATTAACATCCACAAGAGGAAAAATATTATGTCGAAATTCTTCAAGTCACTCTCCGCAGCGATAGTTGGCCTGACCCTGATGGCTTCGCAATCTGCTATCGCAGAAGTTGTCATCAAGGTTCAATCAGTTTTGCCAACCAAGGCGGATGAAATCGTAATGGTTAAGGATTTTGCTGCAAATGTAGCCGCTCTAACCAATGGTGAAGTCAAGATCGAAGTTCTACCGGATGGCGCAGTCGTTAGCGGGCGCGACATTCTGAATGCCGTGGACAAGGGTCTTGTAGATGCAGGGTTTGCATGGACTCACTACTGGTCTGGTCAACATCCTGCCGCAATGTTGTTCGGTTCCCCCGTAGCCGGGGCCGGAGTCGGTATCGATAATATCGCCTTCATATCCTGGTTTATGAATGGTGGCGGTAAGGAACTCTATAACCGCCTGTGGGATGAAATGGGCCTGAACATCCATGGCCTGATGCTTCAGCCAGTGGGTCCTGAAGCTCTGGGATGGTTCAAGGAACCAATCAACAGCATGGATGATTTCCGAAAATACCGTTTCCGCACCCCTCCGGGTATCCCGGGTCAGACCTATAAGGACATTGGCGTTGCTTCAGTAGCAATGGGTGGTGGCGACATCCTTCCTGCTCTCGAAAAAGGAACAATCGATGCTGCCGAATGGTGCTGTCCGAAACCTGATAGCGTGTTCGGCTTCCAGAAAGTCCTGAAACACTATTATCTGCAAGGACTTCATCAGGTAGTCGTGAATGCAGACATGTACATCAATGGGGATGTCTGGAACAGCCTGACCGAAGATCAGCAAAAAGCCATGGAGATTGCTGCAGACGCATCACTGATTCGTTCCCTGAGCTATCGAATTTATGAAAACGGCAAGGCACTCAAGGATCTAACCGAGAATCACGGCGTTATCCTGCATGATACCCCTGCTGATTACTTTCCGGAGTACATGAACGCAGCTCGAGCAAGCCTTGAGAAAAACGCAGCCGAAAACGAGTTTTTTGCAGAAGTCTGGAACTCACAAAAAGAATTTGCAACAATTGCTGTACCATTCTGGGCTGGGGCTCAATCGTCTAATGCTCAACTTGGACAGGCATTCGCCAAATCCTTGCAGAACTGACGATTCACTTCATCGCAATAATCCAGTCTTTGGGCCAGGAAGGCATCCGCTTTCCTGGCCTGAAGGTTGTGCTTACCTTCTCCAGGGTTGATTAATGTCTAATGACCCGGAAATTTCCGAACTGGATATAACTGATGAATTGATCGCTGAAAGGCGGTCCGGTGGAGATGAAATGCCCCCGGATATGCC
>VXPI01000312.1 GCA_009839585.1 Gammaproteobacteria bacterium | reverse complement strand
GTATAAGTTACAGCTATAGTGAAAAAGACCGTATTCGCTTGAAATTGATTTTACGTGGCAAGCGTCTGGGTTTTGAACTATCCGAGATCAAGACGACAATGGATCTGTACGAAAATCAGCCAAATGGGATTGCTCAACTTAGGTATGTGCTCGGGGTAATCGAAAACCATCGTAAGACGCTTGAGCAAAAACAGAATGACATAAAAAGCACATTGGCTGATATGGATGCGGTGACAGAAAAGCTAATGGCAGCGTTAAACACGCTAGAGGAATCAACCTGATAATTGAAACGAAACTACTCCGATGAGTTACTACAAGACACCCACACGTGACTTTATGTTTGCTATTCAGCATCTGGCTGACTTGGAAGGTATCATGGCCCTACCGGGCAATGAAGACATCAGCCCTGAACTGGTTCAGACGGTTATTGAAGAGGCTGGCAAGATCGCCGAAGAAATTCTGGACCCACTCAATAAAGTCGGAGATCTACAAGGAGTACGTCTTGAAAATGACCGGGTGTTGACCGCAGAGGGCTGGAAGGAGGCTTATCAAACCTTTATTGAGGGGGGGTGGAATGGACTACCCTTCAAGCCTGAACGAGGTGGTCAAGGACTGCCGTGGTTGATTTCAACAGCGATTATCGAGATATGGCATTCGGTCAATATGTCTTTTGCACTCTGTCCTCTTTTGACACAGGCCGCGGTTGAAGCGATTGAACTGCACGGCTCCGAGGAGCAAAAGGAAACCTACCTGCCCAATCTTGTACATGGAACCTGGACTGGCACCATGAATCTGACCGAATCACATGCCGGGTCGGATTTGTCCATGATCAGGACCACCGCAACACCGAATGGTGATCATTATCTTGTTCAGGGACAGAAGGTATTCATTACCTATGGTGATCATGACCTTACCGAAAACATCATTCATCTAGTGCTGGCGCGCATGCCGGATGCACCCAGGGGAATCAAGGGTATCTCGCTATTCATTATTCCCAAGTTTTTACCGGATGCGGATGGAAACTGGACCGTTCGCAATGATGTCGAGACTATTTCCCTGGAGCACAAGCTTGGTATCCATGCAAGCCCTACTGCCGTGATCGGGTATGGAACCGGTAAATACCGGAATCCGAAAGGGGCTATTGGGTATCTGGTCGGTGAAGCAAACAAGGGAATGCACTACATGTTCACGATGATGAATCTTGCAAGGCTCGCAGTGGGTGTTGAAGCGAATGGCGTGTCCGAACGTGCCTATCAGCACTCTGTTGCCTATGCCAAGGAACGCTTGCAAGGAACCGATCCAGAGCAGGGTCATGGCCCGGTCTCGATTATCAACCACCCGGATGTGAAACGCATGCTGATGGTGCAAAAGAGTCGGATTGAAGGACTTCGTTCGGTTGGCTTATTACTCGGGGCTTCGATTGACAAGAGCATCAAGCATCCAGATCCGGAAGTTCGTGAATTCAATCAGTTGATGACAGAAGTACTAACCCCGATCGTCAAGGCCAACATGACCGATTTCGGGCTGGAAAATGTCTCGTTAGCCCTTCAGGTCCATGGCGGCATGGGATTCATTGAGGAGACCGGTGCCGCTCAATATTATAGGGATCAACGAATCACGCCGATTTACGAGGGAACCAGTGGGATTCAGGCACTTGATCTAGTCACCCGAAAAACCCTTCGCGATCAGGGCAAGGGGGTACACATGGTTATCCGCCACATCCGGGATGACATCAGGTCCATTAATGATCCAAAACTAAACGGGTTGATCAATGTTATGAATGACGCTATTCATGTTGTGGAATCTTCCGTTGAACATATTCTGAATCTGGGCATGCAAAGTCCCAATAAACCTGCTGCTGTCTGTGATGCCTATCTCAAGCTTTGGGGACTGGTGTTCTGCGGCTGGCATATGCTTAAGGCTGCTGACATATCACTGGACCGGGTTGAGGGCGGCGATAGTTTCTATGCCAACAAGATCACTACTGCACAATTCTTTTTCGATCACGACATGCCCAAGGTACAAATCTACCGGAACATCATTCAAAATGGCGCCGATGTCCTTGTGGACATGGACTCGAAAATATTTGAAATGGTGTCGTAATCATGAGTGTATGAGTACTCTGCAATATTCATGGGGCAGTTTAAGCGTGTATTCCTCCATGATGCTGGTGGCCCTTGCCATCGACAGCATGTTCGGTTGGCCTCGAGGACTTTATGCCAGGATTGGCCATCCGGTTTCATGGATTGGTCAGCTGATCTCCCGTCTTGATTGCTTGCTGAACCGCCATTCCTGCCCCGAGAGTTTTCGTCGCATTACAGGATGCCTGTGCCTATTGATCATCCTGTCTATTGTCCTTATCCCTGCGGTATTGATCCAGATTAGTCTGCCTGGGACCGTCGCCGGCTTGTTACTCGGTGCAGTACTCAGTTGGCCCATGATCGCAGCACGCTCGCTGCATCAGCATGTCGGGGCGGTACTGGATGCTCTGTCTTTGGACAACATTCAATATGCAAGAGAGTCGGTGGGCCAAATAGTAGGACGTGACACGTCAGTTCTGGATGAATCAGGAATTTCCCGTGCTGCGCTGGAGAGTTTGGCCGAGAACACCTCTGATGGCATCGTCGCACCGATTTTCTGGGGTGCAATATTTGGACTGCCTGGACTATTTGCCTACAAGGCGGTCAATACACTCGACTCGATGATTGGACATCGAAACCAGAAATATGCCGCATTTGGCTGGGCATCTGCCGTGCTTGACGATGCCATGAATTATTTTCCGGCAAGGCTGACCGGGCTGCTGATGGCTGTTGTTTCACCTGAACCCAGAGCAGCATTGCACTGCATGATGAATGATGCTCGATGTCATCGCTCTCCCAATGCCGGCTGGCCTGAATCATCTCTGGCTGGAGCGCTTGGGGTTCGACTCTCCGGACCTCGAGTATATGGCGGTCTGTCTGACAAACAACCCTGGCTGAACAAATCAGCACCCGCCCCTGATGCGAAGACTATTCAATTCGGACTGAACCTCTACAGCAAAGTATTGATTGGCGTTGGCTGTCTTCTTGCCGCCCCAGGACTATCGGTGCTGGTTCTGAATCAATAACATGTCTGACCACGGCGGTAATCTGGACCTTGCTATCCGCCTTTATGGCGGATCCCATGATGACTGGATTGATCTTTCCACCGGTATCAATCCACATCCTTACCCGCTTCCCGGAATACCTGAAAAATCCTGGTCGTGCCTGCCAACCCGGGAGGAAATAGACAATTTGGAAAAGACCGCCAGTCGGGCCTATTGCACCTCCGGGTGTACGATCGCGATTTCCGGAGCGCAATCTGCGATCCAGATTGTTCCTCGCCTCCGAAAACCGGGAGTTGTCAATATTCTAAGTCCAACCTATGCCGAGCATACCGCGGCTTTCAAGATGGCTGGCTGGCAGGTTCAACAGGTATCCGAGTTTGAGAAACTCGCGGATTCAGATGTTGCCGTTGTTGTAAACCCCAACAACCCGGATGGGCGAGGATATCAGCCAAATGAGTTACTTGAACTATCCTCCCATGTAGGCTTGCTCGTTGTAGATGAAAGTTTCTGCGATCTTGCACCGGAGCTGTCGGTAGCGTCCCTGATCACCCGTGAGTCAAAATCGTTGCTGGTAGAACGATCTTTCGGCAAATTCTACGGTCTGGCAGGACTTCGGTTGGGTTTTGTGATAGCCGGTGAACTTGATGCTGATAGCCTGAGGCGGTTGGCAGGACCCTGGCCGGTTTCCGGCCCGTCCATTGCGGTTGCAACAACTGCTCTTGCTGATTGCGGCTGGCGAAAAAATGCCCTGCAACGACTCAGGCACGATTCTGGCCAGCTTGATCGACTGGCAAACCAGTGCGGCTTAAGGCTTGTAGGCGGTACGCACTTGTTTCGCACCTATGTAACCGGTGATGTCGAGATGCTGAAAGAACGATTGGTTCAGCACCGAATCTGGACACGCTGGTTTGCCGATTATCCTGACTGGATTCGCCTTGGTCTTCCCTCCAAAACGGAACACTGGGATCGGCTTGAGAGAGCACTCACCCTCTTTCATGAGTGAAGCACTACCTTGATCAGTACAGGCGCACCTCCGGACAGAGGTTTTCCTGAATTCCCCGCAGATTTCCTGATTCGGGATCAAGCGTTTTATCAATTGCAAGTCAAGGTGAAAGTAACGGAAGTATACAACCCCCTTGAGTCTATCACTTGGTTAAGTATGTCCAAGTGATAGACGAAAGGTGCATGGACATCCCAGCATCAAATGAGCCTCAATGGCAAGCGTAATGGATTTGACATGAACGATCTGGTTGCGTTCGGAAAATTTGCCGGTCTGAAAGAACGAAAGGCAAAATCCGTTATCGCTGAAATCACTGAAGTCATGGATCTATGGACTGAATTTGCAGAACAGGCAAAAGTCCATGACGAGTATGCCGTCAAAATTCAGCACATGCTTCGCGCAAATAGATGTGATTAATTTTGGGTTTAAGTTAGCGCAAGCCGTTGATGCATCCAAAAAATAGAAAATGCACATCATACAATTGATCCATGCCCCGCTATCGATTCATCAGCAAACTGCACAGGGCGGATTTCTGAATGAGCCATCTTGCTGAACGAAATAACACATCAAGAAAATCAGGACATCTTCGTATCGTCAGGGGTTGCAGGAAGT
>VXPI01000147.1 GCA_009839585.1 Gammaproteobacteria bacterium | reverse complement strand
GTGCATGGATAACCAAACAGCCAACGTATAGAAAAAATGTATCAGCCCGATTCTCTTGAAAAAAAGTTCTACCAGTCACGAGCTGACCAGTTTGCAAAACAGGTCACGCGCTATCTTGACGGCAATCTTGATGCGGATGTATTTCAGCAATTGCGACTGCGCAATGGCTTGTATGTCGAAAGATATTCTCCAATGATCCGGGTTGCGATTCCGTATGGTCAGTTGAATTCGGAACAGTTACGTGCCCTGGCGGATATCGCAGACCGCTATGACCGAGGTTACGGGCATTTCACGACCCGCCAGAACATACAGTTCAACTGGGTGACCATTGAAGATTCCCCTGGCCTTTTGCGTGATCTAGCTAGGGTTGGCATGCATGCAATCCAGACAAGCGGCAGTTGTGTGCGTAACGTCACAACCGATCATCTGGCCGGGATATCTCCCGATGAGATGGTTGATCCACGCCCCTGGTGTGAACTGATTCGACAATGGTCTACCCTGCATCCAGAATTCTACTGGTTACCCAGAAAATTCAAGATCGCCATATCCGGCGCTATCGAAGACCGTGCAGCCGTTCGTTTTCACGATATTGGAATAGAACTCTATCGAGGTCCCGCGAATCAGACCCTGGCCCGAATTCTGGTGGGCGGCGGCATGGGGCGAACTCCGGTTGTCGGGAAAGTGCTGAAGGAATCCCAACCCGCCAGAAATCTGCTCGCTTGGCTACAGGCAATAATCCATGTCTACAATAAATACGGGCGAAGAGACAACAAGTACAAGGCAAGAATCAAGATTCTGGTCAATGATCGTGGCATTGACTGCTTTCGGAAGGAGGTTGAAAGCGTCTATCAAAAGTATTCTGATCTGCAAGACGAATGGGATGAAAAGCGCTTCATTGATATTGAAAACAGTTTCGCACGACCAGAACTGGATGATTATGCGGTTCCAGACAATATCATTCCGGTTAACAGCGATCATTTTCTGAAATGGAGACAGATCAACACCGAGTCCCACAGGGATCCGGACCGAGTGATTATTCAATTGCCACTCAAATCCAAAGGAGCGGCACCTGGCGATATGGATTCAGAGAATATGCGGGATCTGGCGGACATTGCAGACTGCTATAGTGGTGGCGAGATACGCGTTACTCATCGCCAAAACCTTGTGCTTCCCTGGGTTCACAAGAAACATCTGCATGCCATTTGGCACCGCCTGAATGAAATTCGCCTGGCAACCCCAAATCTTGGAATGCTCACCGATTCAATCGCTTGTCCTGGGCTTGATTATTGCTCACTTGCCAATGCTTCGACCATTCCAGTGATCAAGGAGCTGGGAGATGCCGTCGATGATCTGGACCGCGTACATGATATTGGCAAAATCAGCCTGAAAATGTCCGGTTGCATGAATGCTTGTGGCCATCATCATGCGGCTGATATCGGAATTTTGGGTGTCGATAAGAAAGGCAAGGAGTGGTATCAAGTCACTCTGGGCGGTGATGCCGGCAGGGAAGCATGCATTGGAGAGAGAGTGGGCCCAGCAATTTCTCGTGAGCAGATTGTCGATGCCATCTTGACTATTCTCGACACCTATCTTGACATTAGGGAACCCGGGGAGTCGTTTGGTGAATGTTTTCGAAGAACCGGATTGGATCCTTATCAGGAGAACCTTTATGCAGATCATAAAAAATCGCGAAGTCATACAGACAGCGTGGCTGCCTGATCACTCTATCCAACATGCGAATTCAGGGCAGCGGATCTTGTCGCTGAACCCCTGGCTAGAGCAACTGGAATTTTATCGTGCAGGCGAGCGGTCTGAACCCTTGCCCGGGGTAATGCTTCAACCGGGTGAAGATCCCGGGCTGTTGACGGAATGGCTTACCGAAATCCCGGTGATTGCCATCAATGTCGAGAATTTCTCTGATGGAAGGGTTTATTCGCTGGCATTTGAACTTCGTCAGTTCTATGGCTATTCCGGAGAGATTCGAGCGGTTGGAGCCATTTACGACAATCTATCCATGATGGAGCAATGCGGGTTTGATGCTTTTGTGTTGCAGGGAGGGCTCTCTGTGGAAGAGGCCATAGACTATTTCAGTGAAATTGAATTTGACTATTCGTTGCGTAGCCCTGATTCGTCCTGACCGCTTAATCCTTCAGGCTTCCAAACAGGAACTGGAATATATTCTGAATGCCTTGCAGATGTGGAGGGAAACCAGGACGCACAACAGTCACGGGCCATTCTATTCAGAGGTTAGGAAATCCCCTGTAACGATTAGGATACGCTTCACAATTTGCCGAAATTGAGGTTCATGAACAGGATGCCCGTTACAGAGCCAGTCAATCAAAAAGCAATCTTCCATCTCCAGAAACCTGGCGAAGACCTGGCGCTGGTCAGCATCAAGGTTTTTATAATCGAGTTCAAAAAAACCAGTCAGGATACAATCAAGTTCACGTGTGCCACGCCGGCACCGATAGAGAAGCTTTCTCTCCTCTTGTGCCCCTGTCTGATCAGCACGGTCTGTGCTCAAGACTATTTCCTTTCCTGTATCGCCTGCTTGATCTGGGCTATTGACTTTGCCGGGTTAAGGCCCTTGGGACAGGTTCGGGTACAGTTCATGATGGTATGACAGCGATAAAGCTTGAAGGCATCATCAAGCTGGTCGAGACGCTCTCCGGTAAAATCATCGCGACTGTCTGCAATCCAGCGATAAGCCTGAAGCAATGCTGCTGGGCCAAGATAGCGATCCCCGTTCCACCAGTAACTCGGACAACTTGTCGAACAACACGCACACAGGATGCATTCATACAGGCCATCAAGCTTGCTCCGCTCTTCTTCTGACTGCAAACGCTCCCGGTCCGGCGCAGGGCTGTCGGATTGAAGCCAGGGCTTGATAGACGTGTACTGGGCATAGAAATTCGAAAGATCTACCACCAAATCCTTGACCACTGACATGTGTGGCAAAGGATATATCTTGATATCTCCCTGGGTTTCCAGCGCCGAGGTAATGCATGCCAGCGAATTTGTACCATTAATATTCATTGAACAGGAACCACAGATGCCTTCCCGGCACGAACGACGAAAGGTAAGAGTACTGTCTATGGAATTCTTGATATGGATCAGAATATCCAGCACCATTGGACCACATGCCGCGGTATCGACATCATATCGATCCAGTCGCGGGTTATCTCCGGTATCAGGATCCCAGCGATAGATATAGACCGACTTTAGATCCCCTGATGTTGAGTCCGTAAAGTGCCCGCCTTGTTGAATGCGTGAATTTTTGGGTAATCTGAACTCGGCCATCAGTAAACTCGCTCCTTTGGCTTGATGTATTCCATTTCGTCGGTCAAGGTGTAATCATGCACAGGCCGATAATCGATAACTGGATCATCTTCAATATTTTCCTGCCAGGTCAAGGTATGCTTCATCCAGCTTTGATCATCCCGTTCGGGGTAATCTTCGCGTGCATGGGCGCCTCGGCTTTCTTTTCGATTCAACGCTGATTCGATTGTGACTCGTGCTTGCCGCAGCAAATTGTCAAACTCTATGGTTTCCAGCAGATCTGTGTTCCAGACCATCGAACGGTCAGTTACGCGAATATCACTGAACTGTTGACACACTTCCTTGATCTTATCGACTCCTTCCTGAATCAATTCTTCGGTTCTGAATACTGCACAGTTGGTTTGCATGACTTTCTGCATTTGCAGGCGAAGCTCTGCTGTAGGGCTACTCCCATTGGCGTATCGCAACGCATCCAAACGATCAATGATCGATTCACCAGCTTTTCGATCAAGTTTTATTGTACCCTGTTTGCCCTTGAGGGTATCCCTGGCCCGATGGGCAGCAGCTCTGCCAAATACCACGATGTCGAGCAATGAGTTGGATCCCAGGCGATTTGCGCCATGTACCGAAACGCAGGCCGCTTCGCCGATTGCCATTAATCCAGGAACAACGTGTTCCGGGTCGCCATCTTTCAGGGTTACAACCTCACCGTGGATATTTGTCTGGATGCCACCCATGTTGTAATGGACTGTTGGAATAACCGGGATGGGGTCTTTTGCAACATCCACACCGGCAAAGATTCTTGCTGACTCGGATATGCCCGGCAGCCTTTCTGCCAGAACTTGAGGTCCCAGATGTTCAAGATGGAGAAAAATATGATCCTTCTCTTCACCGACACCGAGACCGTTCTGGATCTCCATGGTCATTGAACGGCTGACCACGTCACGGGAAGCAAGATCCTTGGCATTTGGCGCATAGCGCTCCATAAAACGCTCCCCCCTGGAATTGGTTAGATAACCGCCCTCACCTCTTGCGCCTTCAGTAATCAGGCATCCTGATCCATAAATGCCGGTCGGGTGGAACTGCACAAATTCCATATCCTGCAGAGGCAAGCCAGCGCGGAGCACCATGCCTCCTCCATCACCCGTACAACTGTGTGCAGAGGTGGCCGAGAAATAGGTTCGGCCGTAACCGCCAGTTGCAAGGACTACAATTCTCGAAGCAAAGCGGTGGAGCTTCCCGGTATCCAGATCCCATGCCAGCACTCCGCGGCACTCGTCTTCCTCCATGATCAGGTCGAGAGCAAAATACTCTACAAAGAACTCGGCCCTGTGACGGAGAGATTGTTGATAGAGGGTATGCAGGATTGCATGGCCGGTCCGGTCTGCTGCTGCACAGGTTCTTTGCGCCTGCCCTTCCCCATAATGGG
>VXPI01000073.1 GCA_009839585.1 Gammaproteobacteria bacterium | reverse complement strand
AGGAAGGCGAGACAGTTGTCTTGCCTGAACTATCGCTGCTTGATGCAACTGTACAGGACAGTCGGGGATACAGCCAGGAATCTCTGGAAATGATGTCCAGGTTGCTGGTCAAGAAGCTCAAGGACTTTAATGTTGAAGCCACCGTTGAAGAAGTCCAGCCTGGCCCCGTGATTACGCGCTTCGAGATTGAGTTGTCTCCCGGAATCAAGGCCAGTCTCATTGTTGGCTTGTCCAAGGATCTGGCACGTTCTCTATCGGTTGCGAGTGTTCGGGTGGTCGAGAACATCCCCGGCAAGACAGTAATCGGGATTGAAGTGCCAAACCAGGACCGCGAAATTGTCCGGCTTGTGGATGGTTTGTCATCCGATGAATACGAGCGAAGTACATCGCCATTGACCATGGTGCTCGGCAAAGGCATTGCCGGCAATCCGGTGGTTACCAATCTCATGAAAATGCCGCATATCCTGATTGCCGGTACGACAGGTTCCGGGAAGTCGGTTTGCGTGAATGCGTTGATCTTGAGTATTCTTTACAAATCCACTCCTGAGCAGGTCCGCATGATCATGGTGGATCCGAAGTTTCTGGAATTGTCGGTCTATGACGGTATACCGCACTTGTTGACGCCGGTGGTTACGGACATGAACAAGGCTACCAATGCTTTACGATGGTGTATTGGCGAGATGGATCGTCGATTCCGGTTAATGGCTGCCTTGAAGGTCAGGAATATTTCCGGGTTTAACCGCAAGGTAGAAGTAGCAATCGACAGGGGAGAGCCATTGCTTGAACCGGATTCTGAAGAGGATGAACCCGTTCAGCTTGAATCCTTGCCGTACATCGTGGTTATTGTCGATGAATTGGCGGACTTGATGATGGTGGCTGGCAAGAAAGTTGAAGAAGTAATTATCCGGATTGCCCAGCGGGCTCGTGCTGCAGGTATCCACCTGGTACTCGCTACCCAGCGTCCTTCGGTAGATGTGGTGACTGGCTTGATCAAGGCTAACATACCGACTCGAATTGCATTTCAGGTATCTTCCAAGGTTGATTCACGTACGGTGCTGGATCAAATTGGTGCTGAAGCATTGCTGGGGCAGGGGGATATGCTGTTCTTGCCACCCGGTTCCGGCTTTACCCAGCGGGTACATGGTTCATTCGTTTCCGATCAAGAGGTTGGGCGGGTAGTAGCGAAAGTGAAAAAATCGATGTCGCCCGAATATCGAGAAGATATCACCGAAGGTGATCATGCTACTTCTCTTGGCAATGGCGGGGATGCTGCTGATGGTGATGGTGAAGCTGACCCACTCTACGATGAAGCGGTCAGTTTTGTAACCAGAACGCGCAAGGCCTCGATATCCGCCGTGCAGCGTGCACTTCGAGTTGGCTACAATCGGGCAGCCCGAATGATTGAGTCAATGGAACAGAGCGGTGTTGTATCTGCCGCCGATAATGGAAAGCGGACTGTACTTGCCCCGCCGCCGCCGTAACAGGAATCTTATGAGCCATACCTTGAAACCCCATGCATGCTGGATTGCAGGAATCACTTGCCTGATCCTGTCCTTGGCTGTCAAGGCAAGTCCGGGCCTGGACTCGCTGAACTACTTCTTTGACGAGATCAAGAGCTTTGAAGCGGAATTTGGACAGGTTATTCTGGATGAAACCCTGACTGAACTGGACAGAGGGCAGGGCAAGGTCTGGGTAGAAAGACCCGGCTTGTTTCGCTGGAATTATGAATACCCGGATCTTCAGGAAATCGTTGGCGATGGGTCTCGAGTCTGGATTTACGATATTGATCTTGAGCAAGTCAGTGTACGGCCACAGGATGAAGTGATTGGGCGTTCTCCTGCGGTTTTGCTGTCAGGTTCCCAGAGTCTTGAAGATAATTTTTCCATCATCGATATTGGGACACAAGGACCCTATGACTGGATTAATCTTGTTGCCTTGGATGAAGAGGGCGAATTTCGTGAAATCCGCATCGGGTTTGAGGACAATCGCCTGAGATTGATGGAGCTTGTTGATCACCTGGAGCAGCGTACACGCATTATCTTCCATGAGATGAACGAGAATATTGAGATTCCGGAATCCAGATTCCAGTTCATTCCGCCCGAAGGGGTTGACGTCATTGACGAGTTCGGGCTTCTCGACTCGTAATTGCCGCCAGTCGCAGCTTTTATTAGATGTTTCCATATCTATCCTGAGTTAGCCTGATTATTGTGAAATACGATGCTTGATCCAAAATCCTTTCGACAAGACCTGGATGTGCTGGTTGAGAAACTAAAGTGGCGAGGTTATGCGTTTGACGTTGAAAAATATCACGAGCTGGAAAATCGGCGCAAAAACCTGCAGGAGCAGACTGAGGAACTCCAGGCTCGTCGCAACAGGATCTCCAGGGAGATTGGCATTGCCAAGTCCAAGGGAGAAGAAGCCAATGGCCTGATGCATGAAGTATCCACGCTGGGTGATGATATCAAGCTCCGGAGTTCTGCATTGTCACAGGTTCAGTCGGAGCTTCAGGCAATGTTGAGCGAGATTCCCAATCTAGCCCACGAAAGCACGCCGCTTGGCATGGATGAAGAGAGCAATACCGAAATCCGGCGGTGGGGGATACCGCGAGATGCCGATTTCACCTTTAAGGATCATGTTGACCTGGGTGAGTCGTTAGGGATGATGGATTACGGGTTTGCGAGCAAACTTTCTGGATCGAGGTTTGTTGTGCTGAAGGGGCTGCTGGCCGGACTGCATCGAGCACTGTCTCAATTCATGCTGGATACCCACATTCGCGATCATGGGTATTGTGAGGCCAATGTGCCGTTACTGGTCAATCAGGGTGCCCTGTTTGGGACGGGACAGTTGCCTAAATTTGAGGAAGATCAGTTTAAAACCTCTGAAGACCCGCCTTTATACCTGATACCAACGGCGGAAGTTCCGCTCACAAATGCCGTTGCCGACCGGATTGTTGAAGACTCTGAATTACCGATGCGGCTGGTTGCGCATACTGCCTGCTTTCGCAGGGAAGCAGGGTCCTATGGCCGTGATACCCGTGGCATGATTCGACAGCATCAATTTGAGAAAGTGGAGTTGGTGCACGCGGTCCGGCCGGGTGAATCCTACGAGGCGCTGGAAATCATGACGGGTCATGCCGAAACTATTTTGCAGAAACTTGAGTTGCCGTACCGGGTGATTGCCCTGTGTACCGGTGACATGGGATTTGCTGCATCGAAGACCTATGACATTGAGGTGTGGCTGCCTAGCCAGCAACTCTATCGGGAGATTTCCTCGTGCAGTAATACCGAAGATTTTCAGGCGAGACGCATGAAGGCGAGATGGCGAAACCCCGCGACCGGAAAACCCGAGTTGCTGCATACGCTAAATGGTTCTGGAGTGGCTGTCGGACGGGCATTGATCGGGGTGATGGAGAACTACCAGAATGAAGACGGCAGCATTACCGTGCCCGATGTTTTACGTCCGTACATGCATGGAGTAACCCGACTGTCAAGATAGTGCCTGAGCGGAGACTGGACCTTGTCAATATCAGGGAACCCCTGTATGAAAGAGCGTCATTATCTGGTGACCGGAGCAAGTTCCGGGATCGGTCTGGCAATTGTCGAGCGTTTGCTGGGTGAAGGTGCCGAGGTCACTGCTATCGCCCGTCGCCCTACAGAGCCCGCCCTTTTGAACGACAAGCATGTCAGCTCACGGCTGACAGGCATCTGTTGTGACTTGGCGAATTTTTCCAAACTGGAAACTGCCATGAAGGAATTGATGGGTTGCAGGACTGATCTGGATGGGGCGGTGTTCTGTCATGGCTATGGTGACTTTGGCAGTCTTGAAGAATTCTCTGCCGAGAGGATTGTCAGTCTTGTGAATACAAACCTGACCAGTCACATGCTGGTTGCCCGGCATGTTGTTCCTCGCCTGAAGCGGCAGGGAGGCGGTGACCTGGTCTTCATTGGGTCGGAGAGCGGGGTTCGGGGTGGCAGGATGGGTGCCGTATACAGTGCCGCCAAGCATGCGGTAAACGGCTTTGCGGAGTCATTGCGGGCCGAGTGTGCCTCCTCGAACCTGCGGGTATGCGTAGTCAATCCCGGTGCAGTGGACAGCGGCTTTTTCGACAATCTGGATTTCTGCCCGGGTGATGCACGGGAGAACGCCATTGATCCGGATGACGTTTCACAAGTGGTGGCAACCATCCTGGCGATGCCACGCGGCACCGTGATTGACAGGGTTGACCTGACTCCGCTGAAGAAGGTGCTGCGGAAAAAATGAGGGGTGGCTAGAGGACCGTATCCGGTGGCGGTTCCTGCTTCAGAGAACGCAGGTAATCGCCAAGAGACGGCACGGGAATCCGGTAACGGCTGGGGGGGTGTCTTGTTTCAATCAGGACTCCGGCATGCAGTGCATCGGTCAGGAAGTCCTCCACCGGGGTGTTCTTCTTCGTTCTCGCGTACTGGGCAATGTGAAGGATGTAGTCCAGGTCCAGGATGTCCTCGTTCTCCCGTGCGGCAATTGCAAGTTGCCGGTAAATCCACGGCTGGGCCGAGCATCTCCTGAGAATCATGTCGTAGTAATTTTCCTTGCGCTTCCGGCCTTCCCGGAGGACCTGCCCAAGCAGTTCGTCCCTGATCGGGTGTCCGTGCCCGGCAATCACCCGGCAGGCCGCAACCGCAACCCGGTTGACGTGTTGCGGCCAGCCTTGAGAGAGTCCGGCCAGCTGCTCTATCCAGACT
>VXPI01000075.1 GCA_009839585.1 Gammaproteobacteria bacterium | reverse complement strand
CCTGCGGAGTGTCCCACCAAAATTACTTGATCAGGGTCCATCCCCATTTCACGGGTATTTCTCCATAGCCAGAGAATTGCAGCCTTTATGCTATTGATGATATCCCACATAGACACAGACGGTGAAAAGGGGTATCCGACTATGGCTACATTGATCCCTGATTCGTTGAATGGCTCGGCAAGAAAACTGTAGAATGCCCGATCACCACGTTGCCAATATCCGCCATGAAGGTATACCATGACAGGCATATCTTTTTCCTGTACGGGAAATAGGTCAATAACCTCGTTTTCCCGTTTTCCATATCGATGCTGTGAAAATCCTTCGCACCTGGACCGATAGACAAGACTACGCCCTGTCCAGTCTTCAAGAACTTGTTCAAAGTCGGGCCTTCCGGCAACGGCATTGTATTGATCTTCAAGATAGTCGTCGATATTTGATTTTGTCATGAGAATCGGGAGTCAGTGTATATCTGCAGGCTGGCCTGGTTCAAAAATACGTTCAAGCACATGAAATGCACGAGTATCCAGGGTTCCCGAGAAATCAATCGGAGTCCATTTTGAGAGATAGTCATCCAGACTGAATGCGGTAGCGACCCCCCTTAACTCAACAGTCCCGGTTCGTTCTATAGCATTTACAACATCCCGGAGGTGATTATCCAGATAGGATGGCGAGTTATGGTTGCCGGTTGCGGTTTCCATAGGAGCTCCATCCGAAATGAATACCATGCATTTTCTGGCTTCGGGCCGTGCAATCAAGCGCATGAACGCCCATTCCAGTGCTTCGCCATCAAGTCCCTCTCTGAAATGTGCCGGATTGAGCATTGAAGCCATGTTCAATCGTGCCCGCTTCCAGTCTGTATCTGCATCTTTGTAGATGATATGCAGGCGATCATTTAGACGCCCAGGATTAGCAGGGTTACCACTGTTTCGCCATATCTTGATTGATTGACCACCAGCCCATCCACCCGTCGAAAATCCGAGTATTTCTGTTTTGACACCTGCGATATCGAGAGCTCGGCATAACACATCAATCAATACGGCCAGTGCTTCGTATTTCTGACGGCGCATGGAACCTGAGTTATCGATCAAGAATACAACCATGGCATCGCTTTGCAGAGTCAACTTTTCCTGTTTGAAGATTCTTGAGTAGGCAGGGTTTGCGATCAATTGGCTGATTCTGCGACCATCGATATAACCATCTTCAACACCTTCATTCCAACCGGTACGTGTCGGCGTTCCAAATACAATTTTCAGTCTTTGGGCAAGCCTTTGTATATTGACAGATTGGGCTGCGATTAATTGATCCAGTTGCTCGCGCAACTTGATTCTCTGTCCCAATCGATAGAGATTTTCACCGGTTGTGGTCTGGTCATATTCGGTACAGAATATCCTGTATTCCAGATCCTGGTCTCCCGTGTCTCGGTACAGCGAGTCGGCAAAGTCGGTCTCATCGAGATATTCATCATCGATGGTTTCGGGGGGCAACAGGCTTTTCTCGCGAAGAGCGCTGATTTCCTGCTCGATGGAATGCATTCCTGATTGCTTCATGATTTCCAGAATGGACGCAGCAATCGACAGTGCATGCTTGGCATAAGCAAGCTGATCGGAATTGCCCTGTTTGAGCCCAGCGAGGTCGGAACCGATATGCGGGACGAGTTCAAAGCGCGCAGACTCGATCAAACCCTCAATCTCCGGGTCTGGTGGAATATTCAGTAATCTCGAGCGAACTATATGGATCAGGGTAAACAGCATCAGTCCGAATTCCGTTTCGGCATGTCCGCCCGCCCTGAATTCCAGGCACCATGAAGAGAAAGCCTGATTCATGTTGTCAATGAGTCCGGTCATGCGGGAATCAGCCAGTGATTCGCACCGCAACTGTTCCAGGATGTCAAAAATCAGTTTTCCAATCAGCGTATCTGGTTTATGCGATTGATGAAGTGCTTGATCGGAATGCAGCAACCGCATCGACAATGCATCAACCACACCACGGTTTCTGGACAGTTTATGGTTGACGGGGTCGGCAAGCAGGTATGGTGACTCGACAACCATGCGTTTCCCATCAAGAAACAAGCCTTGTCGTCGGTATGTTGCCTGATACGTTCCGGAAAGAGCCCGGATCGCTGCGGTATTGTGGTGTTCAATCAAGCGATTGATGGCTGCTTCATCCATCTGCTTCAGGGCTTGGCTTGCTGGTTATTCAACTCAATGGCAATCGAATATTCAATTTCATAGCCAAACACGCGCTGATAATACTCGGCGATGATGGACCGTTCTGCTTCATGGCACTTGTTGAGGAATGACAAGCGAAACGCAGTATCGAAGTCATTCAGGATTACGGTATTTTCTGCCCAGGTAATTACGGTTCTGGGGGACATGACCGTTGAGATATCCCCTGCCCCAAAGCCCTGCCTCGTCAGATTGGCCATGGCAACCATCTTCTGGACATCATCTTCCCGACTCGCGAATTCAGCCACTTGGCCGGTTACTATGGCTACTTCTTCCTGTTCGGGAAGGTAGTTGAGTGTGGTTACGATATTCCAGCGATCGATCTGTGCCTGATTCAATAATTGCGTGCCGTGGTAGAGACCGGTCAGATTGCCCAATCCGATGGTGTTGGCGGTTGCAAACAGCCGAAATCCCGAATGGGGAGTGATCACTCGATTCTGGTCAAGCAGGGTAAGTTTGCCATCACGCTCAAGAACTCGATGGATCACAAACATGACGTCTGGGCGGCCTGCATCAAACTCGTCAAAAACCAGGGCAACGGGACGTTGAAGAGCCCAAGGCACGATCCCTTCCTGAAATTCCGTGACCTGCTTGCCATCGCGTATAACCACGGCATCCCGACCCACCAGATCGAGTCGGCTGATGTGACCATCAAGGTTGACTCTGACACAGGGCCAGTTCAGGCGTGCTGCAATTTGTTCAATATGGGAGGACTTGCCTGTTCCATGAAACCCCTGGACCATAACCCGGCGGTTATTGGAAAATCCGGCGAGTAGTGCGAGGGTAACATCGCGATTGAATCGATAAGCCGGGTCGACCTCTGGAACATGATTGTCCCGCCAGGAGAAAGCAGGGACCATCAAATCGCAATCGATACCAAATATCTCTTGAGCACTGATCTCGGTATCGGGAAGATTTTCGGCACCTTCAAGAGGCTTTAAATGGACAGTCATGGGAAAGCACCTAACTTGTTCGGATTCAATTTTACTGTTTTATGAACACACTCCATGAATGTCAGCAGGTTTGGTTCAATATTGCCAACGATTCACAGACCATCGCATTATAATCCGTGTTCATCTCTCCATATCGAATTACTCAATGAAGGTATTTTATTTTGCGCTGGTTGCGGCAATCGGCAATGCAATGTTTGTGTATGGACAACGAGGCTCCAGCACTTCCGATAATCCGTTTTTCTTCCTGACCGTTACGCTAACCGTATGTACCTCTCTTTTCCTGGTCAGTACCCTCATTAGCAAGGGGCCGACAACCCTGTTTTACGTGCAGGAGAATCTGTGGTATATCCTGATTAGCGGGCTGGGCTTTTATTTCACCTTCGTTGGATTTTACTGGCTCTATACCCAGCAGGGTGCCACCAGTTATATCGTGTATGCCCTGTTGTCGATTCTGACCACATCGATTGGTGTGGGGCTGATTCTTTTCAAGGAACCCTTCAATCGATTCCATGTGATTTCCGGACTCCTGGCGGTTGCTGCGATCATCACCTACGGAATCGGACAAAGCAGGCTTGACTCATGACTCATCCAAGTTCCGGAAAAACTCCCGGAGTCCTTCTGTCCAATCTTGGGACGCCTGATTCGCCCGAGGTCGAAGATGTCCGGCGCTATCTCAGGCAGTTTCTTTCTGACAGAAGAGTCATCAAGATGTGGAAACCGCTATGGTGGTTGATTCTGAATTCCATCATCCTGAGAACAAGGCCTGCCAGGTCGGCCCGTGCCTACAGCAAGATTTGGACTAATGAAGGATCTCCCCTTCTGGTTGAATCGCAACGACAGCTTTCGTTGCTTCGCGCGAAGCTGCCGTCCATTCCTGTCGAACTGGGCATGCGGTATGGAAACCCATCGATTGAGTCAGCCTTGGGAGCATTACAACGACAAGGAGCAAACCACGTTGTCGTACTTGGGTTGTATCCACAGTTCTCCTACACTACCATTTCATCCGTAAAGGATGAGGTACTCCGCTTCATTGAATCAGGACGCTCGTATTGCAGTTTCACGATGATCTGTGATTACCACGATCATGACTTGTATATTGGTGCTGTCAGTGATTCAATCCGGGAATATCGAGAAAAACACGGTCAGGCAGAGCGTCTTCTCATGTCTTTTCATGGAATCCCAAAAAAGTATGCAGAGGATGGCGATCCCTATCCGGAACAATGCCATAAAACGGCAAACCTGATTGCTGAACGATTGCGGCTGGATGATCATCAATGGGGATTGTCGTTCCAGTCAAGGCTGGGGCCTACAGAGTGGCTAAGGCCCTATACTGATGAAACTCTTGAGGTCTGGGGCAAGGAAGGGGTGAAGTCCATCCAGGTTGTTTGCCCGGGGTTCAGTGTTGATTGTCTTGAAACACTGGAAGAGATTGCGATGGAAAACAGTGATGTTTTCAAAAATTCCGGAGGTGGGCATTTTTCCTATATCCCTTGTCTGAACAGCAGTGCACCCCATATCGAGATGATGGTTAAACTGATAAACGAGAAACTAAAGTGAATGCATTATTAAT
>VXPI01000257.1 GCA_009839585.1 Gammaproteobacteria bacterium | reverse complement strand
CTCTACAAAACCCTGTTTTGTGACTTGGTATTGACTTTGAGAATCATTGATTAATTTTCATTTGAAATAGGAGAAAACAAAAAATGAAAGAAACACTAAACCGACGAAAATTCCTGAAGGGTACTGCATTGGCAGCGACTGCTACAGCCGGAACCCTGGCTGCACCGTCGATCGTTCGTGCACAAACCACGCTGAAAATGCAGGCCGCATGGGGCGGAGGCATTTTCCTTGAAAACGCACAGGCTTATGTGGACCGCGTTAACGAAATGGCTGGTGATGCCCTTCAAATCGAACTGCTTCCCGTAAATGCCGTGGTAAAAACCAGCCAGATGCAGGATGCCGTGCATCGAGGCGTGCTGGATGCGTGCCATTATGTACCTGCTTACTGGTACTCGAAATCTCCCGTTGCTTCACTGTTTGGGACAGGCCCTTGCTTTGGATGGTCAAGCCAGGAAGTACTGGGATGGATCTACTATGGCGGTGGACAGGAACTGTTCGATGAGCTGATGTCCAAACTTGGTCTGAACATTGTTAGTTTCTTCAACAGCCCGATGCCCGCACAGCCCATGGGCTGGTTCAAGGAGCAGATTACCGATTCGTCCCAGATGAACGGTCTGAAATACCGTACTGTTGGACTTGCTGCTGACGTTCTGCTTGAAATGGGAATGTCCGTGGTTCAGTTGCCTGGCGGTGAAATTCAGCCAGCCATGAAGTCCGGCCTGATTGATGCGGCAGAATTCAACAACCCGACTTCTGACCGAGATTTTGGCATGCAGGATGTGTCTACCCATTACCACCTCGCCAGTTTCCATCAATCCCAGGAGTTCTTCGAGTGTTCTTTCAACAAAGGCAAGTACGACAACCTTTCCGATGAGCAAAAAGCGATCCTGAAGTATGCTTCTGAATCAGAAAGTTCGAATTTCTACTGGCACAATACCGACCGCTATGCAGACGATCTGGTAAAACTTCGTGACGAACACGGTGTCAACGTTTATCGTACTCCTGACTCGGTCATGAAAGACCAGTTGGTTGCGTGGGATAAGGTCATTGATCGAATTTCTTCTGAAGACGAATTCTTCGCAAGAGTCATTGCTTCCCAGAAAGCGTATGCTGAGAGAGTGATGAATTACCTGCACCTGAATCAGCCAGACTACCGATTGGCATATGACCATTACTTTGGATAAAATCCAGTCGTAATGTAGTTTTATTGAGGGGGGATATTCCCCCCTCAAATATTACACACTGATTCACAGGGAGGTCAGTTTGGTTACATTTATACACACTATAGAAAGCTTGAGTACCTGGTTTGGTCGAGCTTTCGGATGGTGTATACTGATCCTTACCCTCTCTGTATCCTATGAGGTCTTTGTTCGATACGTGCTGAATGCACCGACAGTCTGGGCATTTGACATGATGGTCCAGATGTACGGTGCATTGTTCATGATGGCCGGTGCATACACACTTGCCCAGGATGGGCATGTCAGAGGCGATGTTCTCTACCGGTTATTCCCGGTCCGCGTACAGGCAACCATCGACTTTGTCCTGTATGTGATCTTCTTTTTTCCGGGCATGCTGGCCTTGTTCTGGTTTGGAGCGGAAATCGCTGCTGATTCCTGGCGATACAAGGAAGTCAGTTGGAACAGCCCGGCCAGAATTCAGATCTATTACTTCAAGACCCTGATTCCGGTTGCCGGTGGACTTCTGATTATCCAGGGCATTGCGGAATTGCTGCGTTGCTGGATCGCCATGCGCCATGGACACTGGCTTGAGCGAATTGAAGATGTCAGGGAAACTGAAGATATGGCCGATTCATTCGATCTGGATGTCGTCTCCAAGTGAAACCAGCGGATTACCGGGGCATTACTCTCTCCAATTACAAGCAACACTCGCATGCAGTGCTTGTTGAGGACAAATAACAATGACAAATCCTGAAGTTGCGATATTGATGCTGGGATTGTTTATCTTCCTAGTCCTGCTCGGTTTCCCAATCGCTTTTACGCTTGTCGCAATGGGAGTTGGCTTTGGCTATTACGCCTACCATCAAGCTGGCTCCATCCAGGAAATTACTGACGCGTTTAACAACCAGATTTTCTATCTCCTCAATCAGAACACCTACTCGGTGATGGAGAACGATGTGCTGGTTGCCATCCCGTTATTTCTGTTTATGGGGTATGTGGTAGAACGTGCGAACATTGTTAACCGCCTATTCAGGTCCCTGCAGCTTGCCGCGCGGAATTTGCCTGGTTCAATGGCAATTGCGGCACTGATTACCTGTGCCGTATTCTCAACCGCAAGCGGAATCGTTGGAGCGGTGGTCACGCTCATGGGCCTCCTGGCCTTTCCAGCAATGGCCAATGCCAGCTATCGCAAGGACTTTAGTGCCGGAGTAATCTGTGCTGGCGGTACACTGGGCATTCTGATTCCGCCATCCATCATGTTGATCGTTTATTCAGCGATTGCCGAACTCTCTCCGCTCAGACTATATGCGGCTGCGGTGTTTCCTGGCCTGATGCTGGCCGGTTTGTACATCGTGTACGTCATGATTCGCGTTTTTATCAACCCGCAGATCGCACCAAAGCCGGTTTACGATGAAAACATCACGCGCGGCCAGATTTACATGAGTCTTCTGACTTCGTTCGTTCCACTAACGGTGCTAATCATGCTGGTGCTCGGGTCAATCCTTGGAGGTCTGGCTACCCCGGCAGAAGCAGCCGGGATGGGTGCCTTGGGTGGATTGGTACTGGCTGTCTGCTATCGTTCACTGACCTGGAAGAAAGTAAAGGAATCCGTCTTTTTGACTGCAAAGGCGACCGCGATGGTCTGCTGGCTGTTTGTCGGTTCCTGGACATTCGCATCAGTATTCTCATACCTTGGCGGACATGACGTGATTGAGCACTGGATACTGGCCATGAACCTCCAGCCATGGCAGTTCCTGATTCTTGCCCAGTTGATTATCTTCCTTCTTGGCTGGCCGCTTGAGTGGTCGGAAATCCTGATCATATTCGTCCCCATTTTCCTGCCGATGCTCGACACATTCGGCGTCAACCCGTATTTTTTCGCGATGCTGGTTGCGCTTAATCTGCAAACATCCTTTCTGACACCGCCCATGGCTATGTCGGCCTTTTACCTGAAGGGTGTGCTGAAGAAACAAATCGAACTTGTGCAAATATTCAAGGGCATCGTGCCGTATCTTGGAATCGTTATATTCAGCATGTTCATGATGTACATGTTCCCGCAAATCGCACTGTGGTTCCCTGATTACCTGTTTGGCCCCTACATTCCCTGATCATCCATGACGGCAAACCAACCGGATGATGCAAACCGGTCTGGCCTATCGGTCTGTCAATACCTTGAACTGATGGATCAAGGGACCATCGACTCGAAATCCCTGGTTCAGAGCTACCTCAAAATCATTGATGAATCGGACGACCGCATCAAGGCATGGGCAACGGTGGACCATGATTTTGCCCTTGACCAAGCCAAAAACCGCGATAGTCTTCGAAAGCGCGGGATGCCAACCGGTTCACTCCATGGAATACCCATTGGCGTAAAGGACATTATTGATACCTCGGATTTGCCGACTCAACTTGGCAGTGAATTCTTCGAGGGACGTCAACCTCAAAATGATGCGGCTGTAATTGAACGGCTCAAGGAGGCGGGGGCAGTAATTATGGGAAAGACCCGGACTACTGAGCTGGCTTATATGCATCCTTCGGTTACACGCAATCCATGGAATACCGATTACAGCCCCGGGGGGTCCTCAAGTGGATCGGCCGCAGCTGTTGCCATGGGCCAAGTCCCGCTTGCTCTTGGCAGCCAAACCCATGGTTCGGTTATTCGACCGGCTTCCTATTGTGGAGTATATGGATTCAAGCCCAGTCGGGGAATGATCTCAAGAAGGGGGGTTCTTCAAACCTCATACCATTTGGACCAGATGGGCGCATGTGCAACCAGCCTTGAAGATATCGCATTGCTTACCGACTCGCTAGCTAGCTATGATGCATCCGACCCAATGTGTCCACTTCGCCCGCGGCCTGATTGCCGGAAGGGGTTGAAGTCTGAAGTACCAATTGAGCCATCCCTGGCGTGGTTCGACCTGCCTTATGCTTCACGCTATTCCAAAGAGCTGGTTGAAGGTTGTGAGGAACTGATTATAGAAACCGGTGCACACATTGAACGAATTGAAGCACCTCTTTCGTTTTCGGGGCTGATTGAAAGTCACCGGATTATCTATGGATATGAACTCTACCGGTCATTACTTGATCTTGGAATTCTTGAGTCGAGTGTAGCGAGTGATACTATCAGGGAGTCCACGAAGTTGATGGGTCCCATCACGGAAAATCAATATCATGATGCACTGGAAGCGATGCATGCTGCCGAGGACTGGTTTGTTCGATTTTTCCATGATTATGATGCGGTACTCACTCCTTCGGCCCCTGATATTGCGCCACGTTTTGGAGAAGGAACCGGGGATCCATGCTGTTCGACAATCTGGACACTGGCTGGACTACCCTGTCTCAGCATGCCTTTGCTGGTCGGGAGAGATGACATGCCGATCGGTATTCAACTGGTTGGTGCCAGGGAACAGGACGACAGGCTATTTCGAACAGCGCGCTGGCTTTTGGAATATTTGTGGGATAAATGAATACACCCGACCGCTTAATCTGATAATATAACGTCACTATCCTTCCAAAAATAATACCCATTATCTCCGGACTCGCAGGATTGATTTTTCTGTCTTAGTTCAT
>VXPI01000111.1 GCA_009839585.1 Gammaproteobacteria bacterium | reverse complement strand
TACTTCCCCAGTTCCAGTCCGAAGTGCAACACAGCCCCTGTCTGTCCATGCTGGCGTAACCAGCATGGACAGACAGGGGGTAAACCGGTGTCCGGGAGCGTTCTTTCAATGATAATGAAGGTTGTATTTTTCCAGTTTAGGGTGTCAGGGGGTTGAATACCCTGGTAGAAGGTGCTTTTGGCATGGGGTAAACTAGCGTTGCCTACAAAATAATTGACGATTTGGCATGCTTCCATCATCGAATAGTAAAAAACCATACACAGTCAATCGTATGTGCAGGTTCACCACATATGGACTGCATGATTCGCATTACTGGAAGAATGAGGGTTGCGTAACCGCTTCATTTACGCATGAATCCCAGTAAAGAACATCTGGTTGGGAACAAGTCAGTTCCATCAGCTTATGTGCCGGGATACAGCCATGCTCGTACGGTGGATCCGGAAGCTGCCGACAACTATGTCCTGCACGGGTTTATCGGCGACCCTGAACTCGATCCGGTCATGGAGGAAGTTTCGCTTCTGCGACCCGATGAATTACATCGATTCATCACGGCGGGCATGACGAAAAACAATGCCGTCCTGAACAAGGCACCGGAGAGTCTACGCCGTTTCTTCGCTGATCTTGAAGCCCCTCCACCCTGGCTCGACCATGATGCTTTCCGCCCGGGGGTGGCCACCTTTCATTCACAGGTTGATCGCATGCTCGCGGCGTTTGTTGCCGGAGTTTTGGTGGAAGGATTTTCGACACTCATCGCCAAGTCCTTCCGTATGACCGGCCGTGTTCAATCGACCGGGAAGCGCCTCATGCAAAACAATCGGCATGTCACGGAAATCTTCTATCCGGGAGGGTTGCTACGCGAAAACGACGGCTGGAAAACTTCGGTCAGGATTCGTTTTGTCCATGCCCGGGTTCGCAACCTGCTCTCAAAGTATGACGAATGGGATCATGCGGCCTGGGGCGTGCCCTTGAGTGCCGCAAATATGGGGCTTGCCATATCGGTCTTTTCCAAGCGTCTAATCGAATATTCGAAAATTCTGGGTAGCAGGTTTTCTGCTGAGGAAGAAGAGAGCATCCTTGCGATCTGGCGCTATACCGGATATCTGATGGGTATTCCTGAATCGATACTCTACACCGATGCGGAATCTGCCGAGAGAATCTACAGAATCGGATTTTTAATCGA
Source organism: Gammaproteobacteria bacterium (assembly GCA_009839585.1). Lineage (GTDB taxonomy): Bacteria > Pseudomonadota > Gammaproteobacteria > Arenicellales > Poriferihabitantaceae > Poriferihabitans. Next base: position 3,575 of record VXPI01000111.1, on the reverse strand, counting down.
ACCGCCTGCTGACAAGGACTCGGCCACCATGGCGAATGCCCTAATCAATTCCGTCCCAGAAATTACCAAGATCAAGGACCCGAAAGAGCGGAAGAGTACCATTGAACTCGCTTATCGGCTGTCACGTGCAATTATTGGCAATGAACTTGCGAACCGTTACGAGTACCCCAAGATGTCGACGTTTTTGGTGATTCCGTTTTTCAGAATGAAGCAGTACTTGAAACAACGCCTGGGGAAGATGGACAATACGGTCCGAATGAACAACTTTTCTCAGCTGGTTCTGGTTTCACTATTTGAGCACAAGGGCATCGAATACAATCTGCCGGACCATGTCAAGCATGATAAATCGAGTCCTTGGTGAGTTTTCAGGCTCATCAAGCATCCATAATTTGAATAATTTCAATAATATGGGATGGTTCCGGCAACTGGTCGGCATGGAAGGTTGCCATTGTCTGCGGCCATCTGCCGTCTTCGTCTGCTGATCGTCGCCATCATGACCTTTACGCCGCTTCAGAACTACCCGGAATTCGTCCTGCGTCATCGATGGGTAATCCTGCTGGCTGCAACGCTGATCATGTTGCCGATGGCATCGGGCGTCCGTTTCATAGAAACTACACACGACCATCGTGCCATATTCGGAAAGGACGACCCCTATATTGCTGCGTTTGATGCCCTGGAGCAGACCTATACGCAAACCAACACGGCATTGATCGCCGTCGTGCCCCGAACCGAATCTGTCTTTTCGAAGAGGATACTCCGCACCATTGAGGAGATGACCGAGGATGCCTGGCTGGTGCCACATTCTATCCGGGTCGATTCACTGGCCAACTACGCCCATACCATGGCCGAGGGAGACGATCTCATCGTTGAGTCGCTAGTCGACAGGGATACTCAGATAGACGACACCAATATTCTGCGTATCAGGCAGATTGCGCTGACCGCCCCGGACATTGCTGGCCGTCTGGTTTCCATGGACGGGCGCGTGGCCGGTATAGCAATCCGGTTTGCCATGCCAGAAGATACGGGTGGTGCGGTCATTGAGATTTCCGATTACATCGATTCGATGCTGGACGCGTCCAGAGCGCTTGATCCGAATATCGATTATTACGTAACGGGCGACGTAATCCTTGGACGCGCCTTTGCTGAAGCCAACAATGATGATGTGGAGCTTCTTCCATTAATGTTCCTGGTCATCGTAATCATCACAGGCATTCTCCTGCGCTCCGTTTTGGCAACTGTAGCGGTTGTCGTTACGCTCATGTATATTGTCAACACGGCAATGGGATTTTCCGGATGGGTCGGCACGGTTTTCACGCCTGCCAGTTCCGGAACTCCCGTCATCATCACCACGGTCGCAGTCGCCCATGCAATTCATGTCGCTTCAAAAACCCTGCTGGGCATGGGCAGGGGTCTGGATAGGCAGCAGGCTATTGTTGAATCAATCCGCAGCAACATCTGGCCCGTGTTTCTTTCTTCAATTACGACCGGAATCGGATTTCTGACCCTGAATGCCTCTGAAGCACCGCCATTCCGTGATGTGGGTAATCTGGTCGCATTCGGTGTGCTTTGCGCCTTCGTTTTCTCGATGACGCTCTTGCCTGCAATGCTTTCGGTATTGCCGATTCGCGGTAGACACCGGGTTGAGCGGACTGACTATTTTGATCGCTTGAGTTCCTTCGTCATTGCACGAAGCCGATTCCTGATCTGGTCCGTCACGGCCCTGGCACTGGTGTTGAGTATGGGAATCTGGCGAATTGAACTGACGGACAATTTTACCAAGCACCTCGACGAGAGCTACCAGTTCCGGCAAGACACGGATTTCGTTCTGGACAATCTGACTGGTATCGAGACACTGGAATACTCGCTGCATTCGGGGCGTGAGGACGGAATCACCGACCCATCGTATTTGCACAAGGTGGAAAAATTTGCCCAATGGTATCGTGGGCAGCCGGAAATAGCCCATGTGCAGGCATTTCCGGATGTGATCAAGCGGTTGAACAAGAACATGAATGGAGACGATCCAGCCTTCTTGAGAATCCCGGATGACCCGAACCTCGCGGCGCAATACCTGCTGTTGTATGAGCTCTCGTTGCCACAGGGTGTCGACCTTAACGATCGCATGGATATCAGCAAATCCGAGACACGGCTGACTGCGACGGTCCGAGGACGCCTGCCAAGCAAACAAGTGCGCGAACTCGATGAACGTGCACAGCGCTGGCTTCAGGAGAACATGCCGGAAATTGCGAGCGAGGCGACAGGATTTGCCGTAGCAACGGCCTACATGTCACAGAGAAACATTAACAGACTTCTGGTCGGCATGAGCGTAGCGATGGGCCTCATATCCATCATCCTGCTCCTGGTCTTCAGAAGTATCCGTCTGGGCTTGATCAGCCTGGTACCCAACTTCGTCCCCCTGACCATGAGTTTCGGCCTGTGGGGGTATGCTGTTGGCGATCTCGGACTTGGCGGAACCATAACCTGCGTTATCGCCTTCGGCATTGTCGTAGACGATACGGTCCACTTTCTAAGCAGATACCAGGAAGCCAAGCATGAGGGGCTCTCTGCATCCGATGCAGTCCGGGCGACGTTTCAGTCCGTGGGTAATGCGTTATGGACAACTACCTTGGCCCTGTCAGCCGGTTTTCTGGTGCTTGCCTTGTCGGGGGTCACAAGCAGCCAGACGCTCGGAATCATGGTGGCGATAACACTGGTAATCGCCCTGATTGCTGATTTTCTGCTTCTTCCTTCCTTGTTGATTGCCACCGACAAGAAGAAGTCAGAGGGTCCCGGACAGACTCCGTCTGAAATGGCTGGCCGCGTGTAGGCGGGAAAATGAAGGATTTTATCTCTCGCCCGGTTTGGACTGGGTAGGCACTGGTCGGATGGCACACCCGGGAGAATTGGATCATCGGGCATTTTGAGAGGAAAAACTTCTTTTTGCCGCTGTAAGGGGAGGAATTATCCTGATCCATGGATGTTGACATGATTCACGATCTGCTCAGGGTCGATTTCATGCCAGGGCAGAGCAGTGACATTCGAGCGTGTTTGTCGATTATCGCCGCCATACACCAGCCATGACTGTCCAGCGATTTCACCGGCCAGCTTGTGCCAAAACTCCAGCCCCCGAAAGAAGTCTTTATTGATAGTTTGACCGGATTTTATTTCCAGAGCTGACAAACTGGTTCCATGATCAACCAACAGGTCTACTTCATGACCTGAACGATCACGCCAGAAGTAGAGGTTTGAGGCTTTACCCGCATTAAAACGGGCTTTAAGCAATTCGCCTACAACCCAGGTTTCGAACAAGGCACCCCTTTGAACATGGGTAATCAGTTGTTCACAACTCTGGATGCCAAGCAACCAGGCTGCAAGACCGGTATCCAGGAAGTAGAGTTTGGGTGCTTTGACCATGCGCTTGTTGAAGTTCCGATGATGCGATGGCAGCAGGTGCACGATATAACTGGCTTCCAGCAAGGATATCCATGCCTTTGCCGTGTTATGCGTAATGCCGCAGTCATTGGCTAGAGAAGAAAGATTGAGGAGTTGCCCCGTCCGGCCTGCACACATTCTTGTAA
>VXPI01000350.1 GCA_009839585.1 Gammaproteobacteria bacterium | reverse complement strand
TCTTCATCCAGCAACGCCTCTCCTGCTGTTTTGCGAAAGTTCCCGGACTTGACCTGCATGTTATTTCCGATAGCCGATTGCCGGACCCGGGTCAGAGTCAGTCAGGAGCTCGGCATAATGGTAGACCCTGGTTTTACTGCCCATGCGCCTTAAACGGCCGGCGATATTCATCAAGCACCCAAGATCCCCTCCCAACAGCACTTCTGCTTCGACATTTTCAATGCCATCAACCTTGTTGTCGACCATACGTGTTGAAATTTCCGGATACTTAACGCAAAACATTCCCCCAAACCCACAACATACTTCCGAATTCGGCATTTCGCTGATGTCAATTCCAAGACGCTCCTTTAGCAGCTTGCGGGGTTGTGAACGTATCCCAAGTTCGCGCAGGCCGGAACAGGAATCGTGATAGGTAATTCTCCGGCGTTGATCGTCAAGCGAAGACTTTTTCTCAAGATCAACCTTGGCAACATCCACCAGAAAGCCTGACAGTTCATGGGTTTTTCCGGCGAGATCCATACACCGCTTATGCCCGGAACTTCCTTCAACGAATAGTCCCGGGTAGTGTTCCTTGATGGTCGCTGCACAGGAGCCTGATGGAGCAACCACATATCGATAGGGTTCAAACAAGCTAACCATGTTTTCCGCCAGCATCCGGGTCTTCTCCTTTTCTCCGGCATTGTAGGCAGGCTGTCCACAACACGTCTGTCTGGGCACGTCAACCCGATAACCGAATTTCTCAATCAGCTCAACAGCAGCATGGGCAATCTGGGGTCGGAATAAATCAGACAGGCAGGTAACCAGGAGGGCAACCGGTTCGGCTTTTTGCGGTGAGTTTTCTCCGCTCATGACATTTCGGATTTTGTTGTCCTGATTAAATCAAAATAGTACCTGGCCGCATCATGCACCGCCTGAAAATCAAGGTCCCGACCCTCTCTCCAGCCCGCTTCCGCGATACCTCTTGAGACATTGATCATTAAACCATACCCTGATTCGGTCAGGCCATGTTTGAGAACCGCCTCAAGATTACCGCCCTGGGCCCCTATTCCGGGCACCAGAAACGGCATATTACCGACCATGACGCGAACCTTGGCCAAGGTTTCCGGGTGGGTTGCTCCCATAACCAGGGAAATATTGTTGTTTTTATTCCACTTGCCGGTGGCGAGATGTGCGACATGCTCATAGAGCATCCGGTCGCCACATTGCAGTTCCTGCAATTCTGCACTGCCCGGGTTTGAAGTTCGGCAAAGCACAATCACGCCGCGGTCGGAATAGTCCGCAAACACTTCTATGCAATCACCGCCGAGATACGGATTGACTGTCAATGCATCAGCACCATATCTCGTGAACGCTTCCTCCGCATATTCTACTGCTGTCGAACCAATATCCCCCCTTTTCGAGTCAAGAATAACTGGAATATCGGGGTGGTTTGTCCGAACATGATTGACAGCCTGTTCCAAATCCTCCTCCATGCCCTGTCCACCAAAGCAGGCGAATTGAAACTTGAAGGCACAGGCGAATTCTGCTGTTGCATCAATAACCTCTCTCGAGAAGTCCAAATAGGGAAGTTCCGATTTCGGGTATTTTTCCTTCAACAAATACCGGGGATGCGGATCCAGGCCAACACACAGCAGGGATTCTGTCGATTGCCATCTGTTTTTCAGCTTTTCGTAAAACTTGCCCATCCGGATACTTTCCTGCAACCCAACCCAAAACATCTCGCCACAAGGACTATAACCGAACAATGACCGTACGGTTGACACCGGCATATCCAGCATCATCCGGACCATCGGTCTCCTTAAGCATGTTGCTTATGCTCTCTCCCTCAATATCGGAATCAAGACTTGCTGGCCAGGCACCAGACTAATATGCAATAGATCCGGATTCAACCGATAAAACAGGCTTACCGGAAAACCCACTTCTGTCGCGAGATTCCATACCGTATCGCCTTTATTCACGACATGGCTTCTTATTTCAACCAGTTGATAGTTTTCCTTTAACTCCTCGTTCAGGATTTGATGAAATTCTATCCTCTTGCGTTCAAAACGGCTGATTTGTTCAACCGAGTCAATGGGAAGTTTTATCTTGCGTCCGATACTCAATGAAGTCTTGATGCTCATGGAATTCAGTTTTCTGACCGGACCTGCATAGCCAATACCCAGCCAGTCTGCATAGTGGCCCAATGTTTCCTCGGCCATGGCAATGATCGAGTAAACCGGCGCACCACCGGTTTGCGAGACACGGACTGACAGGTCAGGCATGGTGTCTAGCAGATTGTTCAGCTCGGGACGTGCGACTCCCGTCAGGGTATCCACCTGTTGCGATACCGCTTCTGCTATCGCCTTGTCCAGCTGCGCAAGTTCGGTTACGGTCTCGTTGGTTTGAGGTGCTTCAAAGCCGGGTATTCTGATTCGCTGCCCCGGAAAAATTGTCGCTTTCCTGTTCAAGTTGTTCAACCGGATAAGTTCATTGCAATCAACATTGAATCGACTGGCAATTCGGCATGCCGAGTCACCCTTGACAACCAAATACCGATTGCCTTCATCCAGTCTTGCCAGTTCCCGTCGATCATTGCCGGTACCCGGAATCCGCAAACTCTGGCCAACCTGTATTACTGCTTTACGTCCAAGATTGTTGAATCGTATTAACTCGCGGCAACTTACCGAGTACTTTCTGGCTATACCGCAAGCAGTATCTCCCTTGATGACACGATATGTCTGCTGATTCCGACTCGATGTAATGCGCTGGATCACGGTTCTTTCAACACCGCCGGAACCGGATTGATCAAGCGCAAACAAGCCGCCTGGAATAATCAATTTCTGTCCGATCCGAATCAGCGCACGCTTGCCCAGCCGGTTCGCTGAAATCAGGTCTCGACAATTGACCTGCAATGCACTTGCGACCCCACAAGCGGTATCGCCCTTTCTGACTATATAGGTGCCGGATTCCGACATTGGGTTTTCCCGAGGCAGCGATTTGAAATAGGCAATTTCATCGATATATTCATCATCGCGGTAAGGGAGTCTCAGCTTGTATCCTGCCGGGATCATTCTCCAGCCATTCCAGATGAATCGTGTCAAGCCAAGATTCAGCGGTCGCAACTCTTCCTCTGAAAATCCGAACACCTGCTTTATGCGATCTACAGAGGTGGAGTTGCTGAGAACAACTGTAACAACTTTCACAGGCCTGGGAGCCAACTCCCTGCCAAAATATCGCTCTGTGTTCTTGACCACATGACGGGCGGCCAGAAAACTCGCATAAAAATTCTTGACTGCGGTTCGAAACGACGGCGACCGGTATTTTTCAAGTACCTCCATGTAATCGGGGTTCACCCGCTTTATGGCGCGGCGCATGCCGTTTACACCATAGTTGTAGGAGGTAATCACAAAAGGACTGATCTCGCTGTCCAGAACAGATGGGTCGATCTTGTGGGCAAGTTTGGTGAGAGATGTTCTCGATTCCGTCAAGTATCGGGCAGCCCCATGGGTTGCAGCCTCGGGGTCGAGTCGCTCGTCTATCGTTGCGTCCAGCTGCAATCCAAGAGTTCTGGCAGTACTTGGCATGATTTGCCACATGCCTGCCGCACCGGCCTTGGAATAAGCTCGTGGGTTGTAGGTCGATTCAACAAAAGGAAGGTATCGAATATCGGGAGGCAGGTTGTACTGGGCCAGAATGTTGTCCACCATGTAACTGTAGCGATTGAAGCGTGCAAGCCCCTTCATGAAACTCTCCCTGATGCCGGTCTGGCATCTGATTTTTTCCGATTTCCTTCGTAGCTGATTTGGGTCCTTGTCTGGAAACAGGCTTGCCAAATGCTGTTCTTCTTTCGAGAGTGGAGCAGACGATTCCAGCTTGTTTGCCGTATTGTAGAGAGCCGTCTTGATCCGTTTTCTTTCCCTGTTCAGCCTCGACTTGACCGAGTTACTGCATCCCTTGCCTGTATCGACTACCGAATAAACCCGTTCCGGAACATCTGGATCATGAAAAATCGCCTTGGACCTTCCCCATTTAAAAAACACATGTGCCCAGAAGGTTACTCTCCCATGAAGTGCTTCCGGACAAGGGAAATCCTCACTGCAATTCAATTCTGTGTCAGCAAGCAAATGATGTGCATGGGTGCTGTTTGTTCCCACCATGGTCACAGCACATAGACACAGCATCGCAAGAACAGGATAAAGAGATTTCCTCACTTATTTGGCTGACTGACAGGAGGATGAAAGGACGGCTATTTTATACGAACAGGATGAACTATTCATGCTCCCGGGGCCGGTTGAGCAATTACCCCTGCCCCGGAACATGGTTTGAAAAAGCTCATCAAGACGAAATCACGGAAATGAAAATTTACGAGTAGTGGCCTTTAGTTCATGTTTGCCGATGGACGCAAGCATGGCCTGTCTGGCATTGATATACAATGGGTTACAGGAATATAGTCGGTGTTGAAGATACTGGATCGGGCGTTTTCTGGTCAAACCGCGAAATATCGCCGGATTGGCGGGCAGTGCCCATATCGTTTGGTCAAACGAAAACCAGTGGTACGCCAAATAACGTACCATGAAACTTGACGAGCAAGGCCGCAACGATGATCCCTCCGACAATAGCCACTACATCCATTGTCAGACGCGGCGGCTTATTTGCGGATGGTGTCTTGTTTCTGGCAAACAGGCTTATCAGGGCAATTGCAGCATATATGGCAAATCCGCCAAACATCGCAACAGAGGCCTGATCGCCATTCGCCGCAAGGTGAGCAATGGCCCAC
>VXPI01000275.1 GCA_009839585.1 Gammaproteobacteria bacterium | reverse complement strand
CCGTCAGTCTGGTCTCCTGTAGCCATAACGCCCGCTTCATGATCCCTCCACAAAGTGGACAGTTTATTTGCTGCTTGACCGGACAGTTTATTTGCTTGCAAAAGCGGGTGTTGATAAAACGAGGGAAGGGGGATACAATAGTCTCTAGTTTCTATTTTGATTGGAGGAATCGTATATTATGTCCACAAATTGGCAATCCATAGCAGAAACCCCTCTGCAATCAGGGGAAGACATGAGCAGACGGATCGTTGACAAGGCGATCAGCGACGAGTCTTTTCGCGCTGAGTTGCTGTCAAACCCAAAAAACGCAATTTCCACGGAGCTTGGCCTTGATTTGCCCCAGGATGTGAATGTTGTCGTTCACCAGAGTGACCCGAAAACTTTTCACCTGTCGCTTCCGGTCACGGAGCTGGACGAAGAATCGCTTGAAGCGATCGCTGCAGGTCGTTGCTGTTGCTGACACAACTAGGTATCAAATGCCGACAGGTTTCTGTCGGCATGGCCTTTTGTTCGTAAGATCAACCAGCTTTCGAACTTCTAACAGTATAATTTGCTGGCAACTGATACATTGATACGATTGCACGGATTGATGTATATGCTGATTAATTGAGCAAGCTGATCGTTTTGAACAATTCGCTCCATTAATTTCTTTAATATAACCCTCTTCGTTGCCGGTTATGGCGGAAATTGGAACAGTAAACAGTGGTTTCAGTGCTGACCGTGGCAACGGAGAAAAAGAACCGGTTAGGCTGTCATCACTGAAAGCCCTGCCGTTCTTCTTTCCTATAGCCATATTTCCATTTGTTGTTGCCGCTGCGACGTATGGCGGCTGGTGGTTGACTGGCCCATTTGTATTCCTGTTACTGGTGGATCAGCTTGATACCTCGCTTGGTACGGATATCGAGAACGTCAACCCCAATCAATCCGATAATCGGCTTTTTTGGTTCAGTATGGCCGTATGGGCCTGGGTAGCAGTCTATTTTGTTACCTTCATTTATGCATTCCGACAAGTCTTCGTCGTAGACGAACTTGCTATCTGGGAAAGTGTTCTGGTTGTTCTAGCCCTTGGAGCCGTAGCTCGAATGGCTCTGAATGCCGGTCATGACATGATTCACCGACGTACAAAACTGGAACGTCGCATTGGCGAATTTCTGATGGCTTCCGTGTCCTTTCCTCAGGAAGTTACGGAACATGTCTATGTTCATCATACCTTTATCGGCACACCGAAGGATGCCGTGTCAGCACCCAAGGGGCAGAGCTTCTGGCAATATCTACCCCGTTCAGTCGGGCGAAGCTACATCGATACCTGGCGTGTGGAACGAAACCGGTTGCACAAACGGCGCTTGCCGACTTGGCATTATTCCAACCCTATCTGGCGCTACATTATAGAAACTGCTATTTGGTATGCATTTGCCTACTGGGTCGGGGGCGGACTTGGCCTATTGGCTTTTGCGTCCATTTCGGCTATGGGAGTCTTTCAGTTAAGGATGGTGGACTACATGCAGCACTATGGCCTGCAACGTATCCGCCGGTCAAATGGACGCTACGAACAAGTCATGCCCAGACACTCCTGGAGTATTGCCTATAAGCTGTCAAACTGGTTCTATTACAATGCACAACGACATGCTGACCACCACATTTTCGCAACCCGTCCCTACCCACTTCTCAAGTACAGTAGCCCGGAACAAGCCCCCCAACTGCCAGGAAGTTACTCGGCAATGGGGAATCTCGTGTTCTTTCCGAAACGCTGGTTCCAGAAAATGGACCCGCTGGTGGATGAGTGGCGAAAGCATTTCTACCCTGAAGTTGACAACTGGAGCGTGTACGAGAGTGCGGCGTATCATGCCCGCCCCGATGCGTATGGAGAGATTGAAAAAATTCACAAAACATCGCCCCGACTTGCAGACATAATTGAGCATGCCCCGAACCTGCTTGATCAGCTGCAAAGCCGTGAATTTACCGATGTAAATTTGTCGCAGGCACTAGGTTCAGACCCGGAGCTTGAAATTCTGGCTCGTCGTGGGCTAGCCCGTGTTTACTGGACTTACGAGATGAACATTGAGGAAATCAAGGCCAGGATATCGGAGCTGCCTGCACAGGGCATCAAGGAATCGATCATTAATATTCGAGAGTGGTCGAATGACAAGGCATTTCAGGTTTACATGCATGTGATTCTTGGTAACTTGACGCCTTCCGAGGCTGGAGTTGCCGTTTCGAACCTGGCTGAGGCAACAATCCATTCGTCATTGTCGGTGGTCTATAGGCATTATAGCCTTCGGCGCGCAGACGGTGGAATCATGGCCGCATTGCTGGGCGCATTGGGTAGCGAAGAGGCAATCATTGGTGGTGAAATGGATGTACTGTTTGTGTATGAGGGAGAATCCGATAATACTGCTGACGGCCTGATTGAGCACTTTCAGGAAGCCTTGCGAGTGCTTGCGTCGGAAAATTTGCTGATCGGAAGATTTTTGAGCAACCGCAAGCCATGGAAAGTTCGCTTGCTAGACAGCACTTCGCTTGGCAAACTAGTGGAGGAATCCACGGATTCATTGATGAATGTTGTACCTGCACGCAGGATATTCCTGGCTGGCGATATGGGCATTGGCAAGCGGTTTGACAAGGCCGCATACGAGATTATCAGCGATGACAGGGTTCGTGAGACGGAAATATCCAGACTGAAGAAGATGACGATGAGTCCGGAAGAGCCGGATTTTGTCAATTTCATGCATGTCTGTGGAGGGGTTCAAGACATTAAGCGGGCTGTGCATTTTCTGCAACTCTCTCATTCCGGCATTCCCGAAATCCTCGCATACAGTAAGTTGTCCGTATTGCAAACCGGTGCCAGCCATGGCTTGATTGCAGCAGACACTGCAGAGCATTTGAAGTCCGCCATCCTGCTATGGAGAAATCTGCATGGATCGCTTAGCTTGATTTCCAACGGTAACCGGTCAATCGAAGACACCGCAATGTCTTCAAGATCGATGATTGCAAAAGCCTGCGGAAATGAAGACTTCAACACTCTGTCGAAAATTGTTCGGGACACTGCGAAAATTGCCAGCAAAGATATTGAAACAATGCTGGCATAAAAAGCATTGTCCTAATCGGGGCTGGATGACCGGAACCCGGTGATCCGTTTTTTCGACCTGGGTTGAGAGTCTGGATTTATGGCATACGCTCGTTATAGAAAACGTTTTGAAGAATTGATGTCGTCTGCAGATATTCAGGTCAACGGCGATCGCCCCTGGGACATGCAGGTACATCGAAATGAGACATTTCCTCGATTCTTCGCTTTTGGCTCTCTCGGAATGGGAGAAAGTTACATGGATGGCTGGTGGGATTGTGAACAACTTGACGAGTTCATCAATCGTTTAGCGAGCGCAGACCTAAAATCCATGCTTCGGCCAACGGATCTGCTGCTCAGCTTGCAGGCAAGATTATTGAGTCCCAAGGGAGATTCCAGTTACGATGGAGAAGGGGCAAGACACTACGACCTTGGCCGCGAACTTTATAATCGAATGCTTGACAAGCGCATGATTTACAGTTGCGCATACTGGAGGGGTGCCGAAAGTTTAGACGAGGCCCAAGAGCAAAAGCTGAATCTCATCGCCCGCAAACTGCAGCTTGAACCCGGTATGAAGGTCTTGGACATTGGTTGCGGTTGGGGTGGGGCTATACACTATTTCGCAGAGTATTACGGGATTGAGGGTGTAGCAGTAACACTATCAAAAGATCAGCATGACGCTGCCACAGAACTTTGCGCCAATCTCCCGGTAGAAGTGCGTCTGCAGGATTTTCGCAAGGTTGACGAAAAGTTTGATCGCAGTTATTCCATTGATATGCTTGGACATTTGGGAAACAAGGATTATCGAAAATACATGGAAGTCGTCAAACGGAATCTCCATCCGGGAGGGCTGCACTTGGTGCAGACTGCGGGCAGTGAAAACAGTACCGCCAAATCGGACCCTTGGGTCAATCGCTATATTTTCCCCGGGGGAAATATCCCTTCGCCAAAACAGATCATCAATGCAGCCGAGAGTTTACTGGTACTGGATGACTGGCATACCTTCACTCAGGACTATGATCGCACATTTATGTGCTGGAATGCCAATTTGGAGGCTGCTCGAAAGGATTTGCACGATCTCTATGATGATCGAATGTTGCGAATGTGGCGTTACTATCTCCTGAGTTTCGCGGGCGTTTTTCGATCCGGCATGAGTCAACTCTGGCAAATTGTTTTTTCCGAAATGCGTTCGGGTCCAAACTTGGGCCATATTCGTTAATCTTCAGTCGATGCCAGCTGCTCCCAGAGTCTTTCGAAAGACGGTTCCGGATACTGGCTTGATTGAAAAGCCTGAGCTCGCTCCGCATTTCAGGTTTCATGCAGTAGACGACCGGCAGGTTTTCCTGGTTTCTGAATCTGCCAATACACTGCTCCATGGACAAATTTATCCTCATTTGCTGCCTCTCCTTGATGGTGCGAGATCGCATGAAGAAATTTTGAAGATCCTGGAGGGAAAGCATTCCGAATCGTCAGTCAAGTCAGCCTTGCTATCATTGTCTTCCAAGGGCTATGCGGTATCGGGCGATTACGCCATGCCAAGGCGTTCGGCGGCCTTCTGGACCTCTTTGGGCATATCACCCAGATTTGCGGAAGAGAAACTCTCAACCTCCAGGGTGTCATTGACCGGTGATGCTATGATTCTTGCTCAACGACTGGAGGAGATGGGGGTATCGATTGCCAGCGAAAAGAACATTGCCGATA
>VXPI01000099.1 GCA_009839585.1 Gammaproteobacteria bacterium | reverse complement strand
ACATACAATACGGGAAAGTCCAAGGGATTCCACTGTATGCCTCGTCATAAGGTCATGCAACATTTCATCAGTCAGGAAGATGTCGGTGAGAATATTGGGCTGGTGCTGTGCAAGCAGTTCAAGTCATCTGATCATTACCAACACGTATTCATCACTGACAGCATCTTCGAATCGACCTTGATTTCAAATAAAACGAGCGAAATATGCACGGGGTTCCCTCTCTATCTCAAGGATGATCCTACACAGCAAGACATCGATCAGAATCGACTTTCCAACCTGAATCATAAGATTGCCAAGTCCATGGCCAAAAGCATGGGCTTATACTATACATATGAAAAACAGGAAGGTAGCCTTACTCCAATCGACATACTGGACTATATCTATGCTGTACTACACTCTCGCAAATATAGGGAAAAATATCGGGAGTTCCTAAAAACAGGGTTTCCGAAAATACCCTACCCTACTGAGCAATCGCAGTTCTGGGAACTGGTCGAGATTGGAAGTCGATTGCGTTCACTGCATTTGATGAAAAGTCCCGATTTGGAGAATTTTATTACCAGCTACGCTAATGTTGGTAGTAATCAGGTAGAGAGTGTGAAGTACATCAGCGAAGGTCTGGACAGTCAGTCGGGAAGCGTCTTTATCAATGAGTATCAATCTTTTGAAAATATGCCCAGAGTTGTTTGGGATTATTGCATCGGTGGGTATCAACCCGCACAAAAATGGCTAAAAGACCGGAAAAGTCGAGCATTGTCTTTCGATGATGTTACAATCTACCAAAGAATGATTGTCGCCTTGAACAAGACCGTTCAAATCATGCTGGAAATCGATAATCTCCAGATAGTCAAGTAAACATGCCGTCTACTATTTCAGAGCTGCTTGATGTGGCACATCTAAGATTGATTGGCATGGTTCCATGGGGGGAGCCTCCCGAGTACGCGGAGTCTGGGGTTTACATTATTTCGCTGTCTGACGACCCGGATAGCAATAGTCGGATTTGGAGAAAAGCACCGATTGACCATGATGTGCTGAAAAGGTGGCTTCTACAAGTTCCAGAAATGAAACTTGACGACCAGATTAATCCATCCACCGATGCTCTGGCAAGCCGGTTAGCCAAGTTCTGGTTGCCGGATGAAAGCATACTGTACATCGGACAATCCAAACAAACAAGAAAGAGAGTAAAACAGTACTACAGAACCCCGATCGGGCGTTCAAGCCCTCATAGAGGCGGGCATTGGATCAAAACGCTCCATGTGCTTAAAGAAACATTTGTATATTTTGCCGAGTCACCAAATCCTAAGGAAAGCGAATTCATGTTACAGGATGCTTTTGTAAAAAGAGTATCTTCAGCCACCCAAATGCGTCTTGAACTTCCACTGCCTTTTGCCAATCTTGAATTGTCCGGTAAGCGCAAAAAACATGGGCTGAGTCGGCAAGCCTCATGATACAGTGGCTACACGAGCAACAAATTTATGGTTTGCGATCGGAACAGGATTGCCGACTCTCGATGAAAAGTTGTTCCCTGTGTATCCATATGCTTTATAGACAAGCGATAAGTATTCAATATAAAGGAAAATAATAATCATGACATTATCAATAAACATCAAAAAAACTGGGGTAGTAGTTGGTGCCAGATAATAATTTCCCTCTTGTCTCCGTTCATGCTCAACCAAAGTAACGGATTACGATAATCCCCAAAGCAACCACGACCGCTGCGAATATGCGCTGACGGCCAAATGGTTCCTTCAATAACAAGGTGCCGATCAGGGCAGCAAAAATTACGCTGGTTTCGCGCAATGACGATACCAGAGCCATCGCTCCCAATCCCATTGCATGAATGACAATGCCATATGCGGCCGACGAGGCTAGGCCACCGGCCAGTACCTGGACCGGGTTTTGTGCCAGAAAGGCAAACCAGTTCTGTCGCTGAAACCATGTTAGCCAAATCACGATGGGGACCGCCTCCAGGGTAAACAGCCAGAGAATATAGGATAGACTATTTTCCACCTGCCGCACACCGGCACCGTCGGTAACGGTATACAGGGCGATAAGAACGCAGGTAGCCAGTGACCACCAGAGCGTAGGTGTAAATCGATATGGCTGACTGACACCAAAAAAAGCCAGGGACATCAAGCCCATGCTTACCAGAACGACTCCAAGCAATGCCTGCAGATTCAGTACTTCTCCGAAAAAAATGGCTGCTCCGGCAGCTACCAGGACCGGCGCGAAACCTCGAAACAACGGATACACAAGGGAAAGGTCACCACTCAGGTATGCCCTCCCCAAGGTAAAGTAGTAGACATTGTGTATCAGCATGGATGCGATCAAGAACACCCAGGCTTCAGCCGTTGGCAACGGAACCGTCCACAGCAGACCCAGAGAAACCAACCCGGCAACGAGGCGATAGGAAGCAATACTGTAGAGCGGACTTCCCCCCGATTTGGCCAGCGCATTCCAGCCCGCATGCAGTGCAGCGGCAAACAGAACGAACAGTACCAGTCCGGTCGACATGGATTCAATCATAGTGGAAGATGTGTTCCGTCGTTCTGATTAGACAACGGTAATGCCAGACTCATCAAATGCATGGCCAGAATCGGGAATGACGTAAAAATTCGCTCCGGGTAAAACCTGGTGTAATTCCCAGAGAATCCTCATGGGAGTGCGTGCATTGAATTGTCCCCGAATGATCATGGTAGACATGTGCTGAACGGTAGCTACTTCCTGAAATATCAAATTGTCGCAAGCGAAAAATCTGCCATGTCGAAAGTTATTGATTTCAATCCTGGCAAATGCTTCTGCCAAATCCAGCGAGTGAATCAATCTGTCACTAGCGGGACGATCAGTGAATTGTATCGCTTCCTCACTGACTCCATAGCCGGTCACGCTGATTCTCTCAACCGCATCATTACCGGTCAACATGCGGTAATATGCGCCAGTCAAGTCATTCTGTTCATTCGTCAGAAATACGCAAAATTCAGGTACCATTCGGCTTACGACTTTGAAATCTGAAATGAAATTGGATCAGGACCAGTTTTTACATAACCTCCAACAGGACTGCTTTGTGCAGGTTCCGTCCTCGTTGTCTCGAAAGGAAATTGAAGCCGCAGCAAACGGGTTTCTCTCTTTTTTGTCGCTACCTGCGGAAATTCGACAACAACTTCATTTTCCTGCCACGGTACCCCGTGCCAGTGCTGACGGCTATACCGACAAGGTAGACTTGGAGCATAAGGATTCAAAACAGTTTTTCCATTGGAATCCAGCCCTCATGGAGAGAGCACCTTGCCAAAGTCTGCGCCAGTCGGAACCCGTGATTGAGGAATTTTTCCAGCTGGCCGAGCATGTATATCGCAAGGCGGAAGGCATTCTTGCAGAAGTCTACACCCAATACCTGCCCCAATATTATCCCCAGATTTTCCATGAAGGACGCCTGATTGACGGTATTTTGCGTTTTTTGTGCTACGCCCCGAATTCAGCAGAAAAAATCAGTGCCAAGGGACATTTTGACAAGGGGTTCAGTACCTTGGCCTTGGGAGACAGTGCCCAGGGGCTGCGAATTGGACCTTGTGCAAGGCATCCACTAAAAGAGGTGGAATATCAGGATCGGCAGGCTATATTCATGCCGGCATGGATGTTGTTCCGGTCTTCTGATGGCCAAATCAGGCCTGCCTGGCATGAAGTGGTTTCGGTGCAGAAGCCAGTCAATGCGATCTGTGCACGCTGGTCCATTGTGTTCTTCATTAATGATCCCAAGATGCAATATACAACTTGGGATGACGTTCATACCCCTCTTCATTAATCAACAGTGATGCCGAAGAGTGGTTAAATCCGAATTTTTGAGTCCTAAACACACCATGTCGGGAGTCCTGCGTCAGGCAATTTGCTGCACTGACTTGGCAATCGGTACCGTCGCTACAGCCTTAGGCAGGAACAACACGGCAATGAAGATGAGTGCTGCGGCCACAGAGAGAATGGGAAATAGCACCTCAAAACCCCAGTGTCCATGAATCCAGCCGATCAGCGGAACGGTTGATGCCATCACGGAAAAAGTCACGATGTAGCGCAAAGCGTAGGCTCGGGCACGCCATTCACTCTTCGCCAGCCGCCCAACGAGCACATCATTAATCGGAATTTGACCAAATACTGCGAGCATGAAGGCTATGGCTATCAGGAGGGCTGCGATACCGGAAAGTTGAGTCATGGCAAGCAAGAAAACCGCCTGAACGATGGCTACAGACGCAAACACCCTGCGCACGGGATAATTGTCCACGAGCCAGCCCACAACCAGCTGGGCAAAAGCTGCGATGGCGAACACGACAAATGCATAGCCACCCACTGCAGTAGCTGAAACGGCCAGTTCCCCCAGTCGCTCATCAAACACTTTGGGCAATGCGAAAGTAGTACTTTGAAACACAACCCCTCCGATACCGGTGGTTAACAGCACAATGGCAAACGCTTGAAACAGGGTTTTCTGTGGCAACAGGGGAGTTTCAGCGGATGGTGCACTTTCTGATTTGGCCGAATGTCTGGTTTGACTGTGATGTCTGATGAAAACAAAAAAGCCGACACCAATCCCAAGAGAAAAAATTCCCGGTACAATGAACGCATACCGCCACCCAGCGATATCGATCAACAAACCCGTAATCAACGCAGCAGAGGCCACGCCCATATTGCCAAAAACCCCATTAATTGCCAATGGAACTCCAGTGTTCTGTCGCCCCTGCACGACCAGCGCCAGACCCACGGGATGGTATATCTGTATCTTAAACA
>VXPI01000212.1 GCA_009839585.1 Gammaproteobacteria bacterium | reverse complement strand
CGTCCATGCAGGTTGGATAGGTATGGATAGTGCCCAGTATCTTGTTCAGACCCAAGCCATGGCGCATGGCCAGCACAAACTCGGCAATCAAGTCACTAGCATGTTTGCTGATGATCGTTACCCCAAGAATGCGGTCTTTATTGGGTACCGTGAGTATCTTGATCCAACCATCAGCGTGTCCATCAGTCTTGGCACGGTCAAGATCCTTCAGGGAGTAGGTCGTGACTTCATAGGGTATATGTTTTTCCTTGGCTTCCAGTTCATTTAAACCAACACGGGCGACCTCGGGATCCGTATAGGTGGCCCATGGCAATACGCTGTAATCGGCTTTAAATTTCCTGAATGGACGGAACAATGCATTTACGGAAGCATACCAGGCCTGATGAGCGGCAGCATGGGTGAACTGGTAGGGGCCAGTTACATCTCCAACTGCATAGATATTGTTATATCCGGCCTGCAAATATTCGTTAACCTCGACCCGGCGTTGCGGGGTGATCGGAATATTCAGCTGCTCAAGGCCATATCCTTCGATACGGGCAGACCGGCCCAGAGCCAGCAGCAGCGTATCAAACTCAACCTCTTCGGCTTTACCGGGTCCTTCACAAACCAGAAATCTCGAACCATCCCGTTCGATTGTCTTGACAGCCTTGTGAGAAGTCATGACCCGAATGCCTTCAGTCGCAAATTGCTTCAAAACATGACTGGAAAATTCCGCATCTTCACGAATCAGGATACGATTGGTCATTTCAACCAGTGTCACCTCACTGCCAAAGCGGGCGAAGCATTGCGCGAGTTCACACCCAATGGGGCCACCACCCAACACTACCATCTTCCTTGGCAATTCAGTGATACTCCAGAGCGTATCTGATGTGTAGTATCCAGTCTCTTCAAGACCTTCAATATGCGGAACCAGAGGTTCTGCTCCTGCTGCAATGACAATTGCCTTTGCTGTCAGGGTAGTACCGTTGACCTGTACCTTGTTGCGTGAGAGTATGGTCGCTTCACCCTTGATAACGTCAACTCCTAATGAGGTATAACGTTCGACAGAATCATGAGGACGGATCGAATCAATGATCGAGTGGACCCGTTTCATGATATCGGCAAAATCAAATTCACACTCTGCCTTGCGAACCCCGAAATTTTCAGAATTCTTGATCTCGTGGATGTACTTTGCAGATGCGATCAGGGATTTGGATGGAACACATCCGGTGTTCAGACAGTCACCGCCCATTTCCCCCTTTTCGATCAGGAAGACTTTCGCCTTGATGGCAGCAGCAATGTACGCGGTAACTAGTCCGCCACTACCCGCACCAATGACAATCAGGTTGGCATCATGCTTCTTCACTGCCTACATACCTCTTCCGTATCGCTTTCAGGACAAACTTGGCAACATACGGAAATACCGCCAGTAAAACAAAGGATGCAATCAGCGTTGGCGACAATAATCCTTGAACCGAATCAAGTTTTGCGAGTTGGGTTCCGGCATTGACGAACACCATGGTTCCCGGCGCCATACCGATCAGGGACGCTACGAAAAACACCACGGTACGAATGGAAGTCAGCCCCATCAACAGGTTGATTGCGAAAAAGGGGATAACCGGAACCAGACGCATCGAAAACAGATACAGGGCACCTTCTTTTTTGAAACTCTCCCTGATCTTTGCGACACGTTCTCCCATTTTGTTGGCAACCAGATCCTCAAACAGGTAGCGAGCCACCAGAAATGCAATCGTGGCTCCAATCGTAGCGGATACCAGAACCACGATGCTGCCCACAGCAAATCCGAAAATTGCACCGCCCAGCAGAGTCAATACCAGGGCTCCGGGGATTGAGGCGGCTGTACACGCAACATAAATACTCGCGTAAATCAGCATGGCCAGCAATGGATTCGCTTCTCGATAAGCAATCAGAGTATCCAGTTGTGATTTTATGAATTCGAGGTTCAGATATTTTTCTGGGCCAAGATAAACCAGCAGGCCGGCTAGGACAACGATAGCCGCGATCAGGATGATTTTGCCTTTTGTCATGGAATTATTCGCTTGTATTTGTGTGGTTAACTAGAGCCTGTTGATTTTGTCGATAAGCGCATCGGCAAATTGACTCGTTGACAGCGTGGTAGCGTTTTCCATCAATCTTGCAAAATCATAGGTCACCGTTCGATCGTCCATTACTTGAGGGAAAGCCCGATTGATCAGGTCAGCAGCTTCGGT
The DNA here is from genome assembly GCA_009839585.1 of Gammaproteobacteria bacterium. Taxonomy (GTDB): domain Bacteria; phylum Pseudomonadota; class Gammaproteobacteria; order Arenicellales; family Poriferihabitantaceae; genus Poriferihabitans. The sequence goes on along the minus strand of VXPI01000212.1, from coordinate 2,564 downwards.
CCAGCCAATATACTCCAGCATCATCACTCCCGAGAACATGAGGGAGGACGGATTGACCTTGTCCTGGTTCGCGTATTTTGGTGCAGTGCCGTGGGTGGCCTCAAATACGGCAATGTGGTCAGCCATATTCGCGCCTGGCGCAATACCAATGCCGCCGACTTCCGCAGCGAGCGCATCTGACAGATAATCACCATTCAGATTCATGGTTGCCAGAACATCGAATTCACCCGGACGAAGCTGCAACAGCTGAAACATGATATCGGCTATCCGGTCATTGACGAGAATCTTGCCGTCCGGCATTGCTCCGTCATGATCATCCCACAATTCCTGTTCCGTAATGACTTGATCCCTGAATTCCTCTTTGGCAATTTCATAACCCCATCTCATGAAGGCACCTTCCGTGTATTTCATAATATTGCCTTTATGAACCAGGGTTACGCTTTTGCGATGATTGTCGATCGCGTACTGGATGGCCTTGCGAACCAGACGTCGAGTACCATGAGGACTGATCGGCTTGATGGCAAGACCGGCATCCTCAAAAAAATCGACTCCCATCTCATCTCGAAGAAATCTGGCGAGTTTTGCATTTGCATTGGTGCCGCTTTCGAATTCGATGCCGGAGTAGACATCCTCGGTGTTTTCCCGAAAAATGACAACATCGACTTCTTCGGGCTTCTTCAGTGGGGAAGGAACCCCCGTATAGTATTTGACGGGTCTTACACAGGCATACAGATCCATCTCCTGACGCAATGAAACATTCAGTGATCGAAAACCTCCGCCAACCGGGGTGGTTAATGGACCTTTAATGGATACGGTTAATTCCCGGATGGCATCGAGTGTTTCTGCAGGAAAAAAATCTCCGCCATATATGCCAGCAGCCTTTTCCCCCATATACAATTCACACCAGTGTACTTTACGCTTGCCTTGATAGGCTTTTTCGACAGCCGCGTCCCATATGCGTAACGATGCACTTGTGATATCAGACCCGATTCCATCTCCTTCGATATAACCAAGAATGGGATTATCGGGAACACTCAAGGCATTGCCGTTAATGGAGATTCTTGCACCGTTTTCGGGGATTTCTATGTGCTTATAGGTCATGATCGAATAAGGGCTATTTATCAGAGGAAAGGATTTTTAATTTTATCATCCTAATCTGGTCATTGGACAAAAATAACAAAAGCATGCCATAGTCGATTTACCCCAGAACCTGCTGAATGGCACTGACAATTCTGTCCAGTTCCTGCTGACTGTTATAGTGGACAAGTGAAATTCGGACAAAGCCGTCTTCAGGATCAACACCCAGGTCTTTGACTAGATGGTAGGCATAAAAACTTCCTGATTCACAGCCGATTCCGAGATTCTGAAGCTCAGCACAAATATCCGATGAAGAGCGCTGATTGTGTCTGAAGGCTACAGTGCAAACCCGGTCATTGTCTTCGGCTGTTTGTTTGCCCAGAACGCGAACATCAGGACACCCGGCCAAACAATCGAGAACGGTACCAGTCAGGTGAGCTTCATGAACTTCCGTGAGTGCATGTAGATCGTCCAGCTTCGCTCGAAGGTTTTGACTGGATTGTCCAAAATGATGTTTGTGCAAGTCTGTAAAATAATCCAGGACGCCTGCCGATGCTGCGACTTCTGCATGCAATGGGCCGGCTGGATTAAAATGCTTTGCCAGAGCACCAACATTAAAATCATGACATTGTGCTTCGAGGGTTTCGGTTGTCTGATGATCCAGATACATAACTCCCTGATGCGGTCCAAACACCTTGTACAGGCTGAAAGCATATCCATCAACCCCCAGACTCCTGGGAGAAGGGATGTGATGGGGTGCATGGGAGACCGCATCGACAAATACTCGTGCATCAGAGGAATCCCGAATCATCTGCACATGGTCCTGAACAGGATTAACCGTTCCCACCAGATTCGAGCAATGAGTAAAAAACACCCAGCGGGTTTTTTCGGTAAGCAGATTCTCCAGGGTTTTTCCTTCAAGCAGGCCAAGTTCCGGTTCGACATTCCAGTGCCTGACCTCTATTCCTTTTTGCCTTGCCATACGTAGCCAGACTCCACGATTCGATTCGTGGTCCTGATTGGTAACGATAATCTGGTCATCGGGCTTCAAAGTGGAACTGATCGCATGAGCCAGAACATATGTGTTCATTGAGGTCGAAGGGCCGAATGTTAATTCATCGGGGGAAATACCAAGGGCTTCTGACCAGAGCGAATGTGCACGATCCATGGCATCTCCTGCCTCCCTTGACGGAGAGTAGCCGGAATAGGGCTGAACACGCATGTGGCGATTGTACTTTTCAAAAATCTGATGGACTTGCCGGGCGACATAACTCCCTCCTGCATTGGAGCAAAAAACAAAGTCAGGATCATCGGTGAATGGCAGAAATTGATTCCTCGCAAAATTGATGTCGAAATCCATGGATAAGCCCTCGAAATAATGTTGGGACGATGTTAACGGGTGAGAGTGATAGCATCCCAAAGTGAGACGAAATCGTAACTACTCGCCCCCTTGATTCTACTGCATTAGCGGACATCATTTTCTGCTT
>VXPI01000059.1 GCA_009839585.1 Gammaproteobacteria bacterium | reverse complement strand
GCTCGGGGATGGCATGGAGAGGAGTTGACCCGAATGAAAGCGGGAGTCACTGGGCAGTGCCCGGCAGAATATTGCCGGATCATATGAAAAGCAGATCTACCCGGGAAAAGCTGGATTATCTAGACGAGATCGGAAGGATATACTGGCCACCTAATGGGAAAGTTCCCCAGTACAAACGTTATCTTGATGAGATGCCGGGAACACCTATCGATACGATTTGGGATGATATTGGCGGACTGCAATCGCAAGACGCGGAACGCACCGGTTACCCAACGCAAAAGCCACTTGCCCTGCTTGACCGCATCATCAAGACATCAAGCAATGAGGGAGACATGGTTCTGGATCCCTTTTGCGGTTGTGCTACGACCTGCGTTGCGGCCGAGCATTTGAACCGGCAATGGATCGGCATTGACATATCCGTAAAGGCATATGATCTAGTCCGAGAACGATTAACCAAAGATGTTGCTGACCCCGGCAACATTCTGCAATTCAGGAACAGGATTCACCTGAAAACCGACCCTCCCAAACGTACCGATTTGGCAGTTGATTATCGGGAAAGGAAATTCGTGTACGTGATCTCACATCCGAATTTTGAGGGGGAATACAAGGTTGGTATTGCCCGGGATGCACAAAAGCGGCTTGCTGCCTACCAGACATCCGATCCCGAGCGGGGATACAGGATTGAATACAAGCTGGAAACCCCCCATTTCCGGAAACTGGAAAAACACATCCACAGCATATTCCCGAACAGGCACGAGTGGGTGCAGGCAGACTTGAAGGAAATCAAGACTGAAATGAAAAACTACAAGGGAGAATGAAATGAACGAAAGGAAGAAACGGGGCAATCAGTCCGGATATAACGTGCACCTTGAACGTCCGGATGCAACGCCGGAAGAGGTCGCAAGAATGGTAATGGACTCAAGACCGAAAGGTTTGAATGAGGGAAATACCTGAAAAGGAAAGAGAGAAGTACCGAGAATGGCCAATGAACAATCTACTTCTCCCTTGGTCAGTGGCAAGGAAGCATCCCATGAAGAAATGGAAAAACGCAGAAGTCGTGTAAGAATAATTGTGACCTAACGGCAAGCGCTTTCCAGATTGCCGATGATGCGATTTTAATTGCCCTGTTTATCTGGGCTGGGGACAGGCCCAATGCCATTGCCTTGTTCAACTCAATCCTTCCAGTATCGGCATCCATCATTGCCTGTTGGTTTGCCGGGAGCGATGATTAGGATTGGTTATAGTTTCCATAATTATCCACCCCTCTTCCCCTTCGCATCAGCGAAGCATTGTTTCAGGTAAATTCCGGCATCACATGCTCGCAAAACCTCTCAAGCGAAAGGATTTGCTGTCGATGATCCAGGCCCATGCTCGCATAGTATATGAATTCATCAACTCCCAATTCCTGATACCGCTTCAGTTTCTCGATCACCTGTTCGGGTGAACCAAAAACCAGGTTCTCTTCCAGATAGTCTTCATTATATTGCTCACGTCCCGAAAGTTCCTTGAGCGGGATCTGTTCCGGAAATCCATTGACAACCCCTCCCAGATTTCGAAAAACATTCTCAAACTGTCCCAGAACACGAGTGATTGAATCAATCACGCGCCTTCGTTCCGATTCGGATACATAGACTGATGCATGTCTCATCATGGCGAAAACCGGGGCTTTGCAATCCGGATGGGAAGCAAGAGATTCATCAAAGCGCTGCTTGTAGATCTCTGCTTCCGAGAATGGCCGTGTCAATGGCCAGGAAATAATATTGCATCCCTGCTCTACGGCATAATCAAAGGAAACCGGTGCACGGGCCGCAACCCATATCGGTGGATGGGGTTTTTGCAGCGGCTTGGGTACAGATGTTGAGACAGGAAATGACCAGAACTCACCCTTATGTTCATAGTCTCCTTTCCACAATTCTTTCAAGACCGGGAGCATTTCCTGTACATGCCGGTAGCCATCGGTTTGTTTTAATCCAGGTTTCATTCGATCAAATTCCCTTTGATAGGCCCCCGATCCGATCCCAAGTTCAAGCCGCCCTCCTGTTATCAAGTCGGTAAATGCTGCCTCTCCCGCTAGGTTGATTGGGTGCCAATAAGGAGCTACCGCAACAGCTGTACCCAAACGAGCCTGCTTAACGTGCGGAGCCCACCAGGTCAGAATCTGAAATGGATTGGGGGCTATTGTCATCTCCAGAGCATGGTGCTCCGCTGACCAGATCAAGCCAAAACCGCCCTGGTCAGCAATCCGCACCATATCCAGAGTGTGTCGGGCAACCGATGACATGTCTAAACCGTCATCGACACGTTCTAGATTGATTGCGATCTGGAATTTCATAATGGATTAAATTAAGGATTGAATCGATTTCACCTGATCATGATGAATGGCTATTCTGGTGTCTGGCATAGTTTGTCAAAGTGTGAATTAATCTGGATTATCGAATTATAATCGTTGACCATTATTGCTGAAAAAATTTCCCGTGATGTTTTATGCCACATCACATTACCACTTGATAAAGTAGTGCACTTGAATGTATCAATAAAAGAGCGACGTAAGCAGGCGATTGTTGCCATGGTAGACCGGGCAAGACATTGCTTGAACGGTGGAATAAACATCGCTTCAATCGAACTGGCGAAAGACGAGCTGATGAAACTCTGTGAACAACGGGAGTTGTTTCCAAGAGAGGACTTTCCGGTTCCGTCTGACGGGCGATATGAATTATTCTTTCATGTTTACGAAGATCTGGTTCAGGAATATTCCCTGTATGTCTATTCTGCATTACCTGGTCAATCTTATCGTCCTCACAATCATGGCAATTCCTGGGCGATCGTGGCGGCCATTGAAGGCATGGAAATCCATAGTCTGTATCGGCAAACCGGATATTCATCTACTCCAGAATGGGTAAGCGATATCAGCGTCAAGCCCGGTACTGCCGTATCATTGCTGCCGGGCGGCATACATGCGATCCAGTCTGCCGGAGACTGTCCTTTGCTACACCTGCATTTCTACGGAAAGTCCTTCGAAATTCAGGGCGAGCGAACAGAGTTTGATGTCAAGACAGGGCAAGCCTATCACTTGACATTAGATGAAAATGATCTTTCCTATATTATTGATATCAGGCATTAAGCCATTCAGGCATGCAATCTTCTGATGACTGATTATTCATCATTGCCGTTAACGGCATCGCATTGGGGGACCTATCGTGTTGAAACACAGGATGGTCAAGTCAAGGCCTTGCATGGGTTTGAGGAAGATCTGGATGTATCTCCAATTGGTTCAGGAATACTTGACGTTCTGGATGGCCCGAACCGGATCACGAAACCGGCCATCAGGAAGAGTTGGCTGGACCAAGGGCCGGGGACCGCGAACGGGCGACGTGGCAAAGACCCTTTTGTTCAAGTAACCTGGGAAGAAGCAGAGCAAATCGTTGCAGATGAGTTAACCCGGGTTATTCGGACTCACGGAAACAACGCTGTTTATGCCGGGAGCTATGGTTGGGCGAGTGCAGGCCGGTTTCACCATGCACAAAGCCAGATTCACCGGTTTTTGAATTGTATCGGTGGGTACGTACGATCCGTTGACACCTACAGTTTCGCTGCTGGTGAAGTGCTGCTGCCGCACATTATCGGCAACCTGTATGTAATGTTGACACATGCTACCAGTTGGCCTTCAATCATTGATCACTCGGACTTGCTGGTAGCCTTTGGCGGTATCCCGCTTAAGAATGGGCAAATCAATGCTGGTGGTTTGGGTCGACACACCCAAAAGGAAAATTTAAAACGAGCATTAGACAGTGGACTGAGAATTGTCAATGTCAGCCCTGTTCAATCTGATCTGGGCAGCGATTCCCGGATCAAGTGGCTTGCCCCTCGCCCCAACACCGATACAGCATTACTCCTTGGTATTGCACACACCCTGTTTTCGGAGAATCGCGTTGATCATGGGTTTATTGAAAGATACACCATCGGCTATGAGCGCTTTGTTGCATATCTGAATGGAAAACATGATGGAACGGTGAAAAATGCGAGATGGGCATCAGGGATTTGTAATCTGACTGAAAACGAAATCACGAACCTTGCTCGAGAAATGTCCGAAGGTCGAACCATGATTTCACTCTCCTGGTCACTTACCCGGCAAGACCATGGCGAACAACCCTTTTGGGCAGGCATTGCCGTAGCATCCATGCTTGGAAAAATTGGGCAGGCCGGTGGAGGCATTGGTTTCGGATACAGTGCCACTAACAGTGTTGGCGATCACGGTTCCCGGGTGCCTGGCGCATCACTGCCTCAAGGAAAAAACCCGGTCAAGGACTTCATTCCTGTAGCCAGGTTTGTCGACATGTTGCTGTATCCGGGTGGCCAGTGCGACTACAATGGCCAAATCCTGACCTACCCCGATATCCATTTGGTTTACTGGGCAGGTGGAAACCCTTTCCACCATCATCAAGACATTAACCGGATGCTCAGGGCCTGGCAGAAACCCGATACGATCATCGTAAATGAATGGTGCTGGAACAGCATGGCCAAACATTCCGATATTGTTCTTCCCTGTACGACGACATTGGAGAGAGAGGATATCGCGCTCTCCCCCCGAGATCCCTTTGCGGTTCACATGCAAAAAGCGGTTGATCCGCCGGGCCTTGCCAGAAATGACTTTGACATATTCTGGGGCATCGCAAGAAAAATAGGGGTTGCAGAAGAATTCACGGGTAGCCGCAGTGAACAGGAATGGCTGCAATTCATCTACAGTCAGACACAGGAAGCAGCCAAATCCCGAGGCATTGATA
>VXPI01000323.1 GCA_009839585.1 Gammaproteobacteria bacterium | reverse complement strand
TTTTTATTTCATTCATAATCATGAGGTTATGGCACTACTTGATAAACTTGGGCTAGCATAGTGGTATGGTCTTGTATTGAAGCATGATAATGCAGGAACAGTATTTTCAAATGAGTCACCCGGCTGGACAAAATAAGCAATGGAATAAAGATCAGTATCCCCCACTGATTGATAAAACTATTCGCCAACCAAAAAAAGAGAGTAATTTTGATTGCGATACAATACGGCGCTTTTGCGGTTACAGAGTAAACCGAGAACGAATACCCTCGAATAACAGGCCAAATACCGGCACCTGATACATAGACATTATTACTTGATTGATGAATGCTTGCGATTATACAAAGGAGATCGGAAAGCGCAGGACGTTTGCGATAATCTCTCATCCCGATGCCGGAAAGACTACACTGACCGAGCAATTGCTGCGCTATGGCGGCGCTATTCGTCTCGCAGGCACAGTCAAGGCCAGAAAAAGCCAGAAGCATGCAACTTCAGACTGGATGGAGCTGGAAAAGGAGCGAGGCATTTCGGTAACCTCATCCGTGATGCAGTTCCCCTATAAGGGAAAGATCGTGAATCTGCTGGATACCCCGGGCCATGCGGATTTTTCGGAAGACACCTACCGTACGCTCACTGCCGTGGACTCGGCCTTGATGGTTATCGATATCGCGAAAGGGGTTGAGGAACGGACCATAAAACTGATGGAGGTTTGCCGACTCCGCGATACTCCGATTATGACTTTCGTGAATAAACTCGACAGGGAAGGCCGTGATCCAGTCGAAATTCTTGACGAGATCGAGGAAATCCTGAAAATTCGATGCGCCCCAATGACTTGGCCCATCGGCATGGGAAAATCTTTCGTCGGCGTTTATCGAATCTATGATGACAGCGTGCATCTGTTTGCCGGACGCTCAGGCATTGAACAAGATCAAATCCTGACGGGACTGGATAGTCCGCAAGTTCTCGAGATGCTCGGTGATCGGGCAGCGCCATTAAAAGAGGAACTGGAACTGGTTCAGGGAGCGAGTTATCCATTTGATGAACAAGCCTACCTTGATGGCCAGTTGACCCCGGTGTTTTTCGGGTCAGCGCTCGGTTGTCAAGGGACAGAGGAGTTGATAAACAGTTTCGTGGATTATGCGCCCTCACCACAGCCAAGATTGACCGAAAGCCGTCAGGTCATGGCTAACGAACAGAAAATGACGGGCTTTGTATTCAAGATCCAGGCCAATATGGATCCCGCCCATCACGACAGGATGGCTTTTTTGAGAATTACTTCGGGGCGTTTCATCAAAGGCATGAAGTTGCGACACGTACGAACCGGCAAGGATATTGCGGTACACAATGCTCAAAATTTCATGTCAGACAAACGGGAACGTGCCGATGAAGCCATGGCTGGCGATATTATTGGGCTTCACAATCATGGTGCCATCCAAATCGGCGATACCTTCACGCAAGGCGAAAGACTCAAGTTCATTGGGATACCGAGCTTTGCTCCGGAGCTGTTTCGTCGCATTTCCCTGAATAATCCGATGCGTGCCAAAGCCCTGCAAAAAGGGATATTGCAGCTAAGTGAAGAAGGGGCAACGCAGTTTTTCAGACCACTTGTCAGCAATGAGGTAATTCTCGGCGTGGTGGGCATCCTCCAGTTTGAAGTCGTGGCATACCGGCTCAAGGCGGAATACGATGTGGATTGTAAGTTTGAGGCCAGCACGGTAGTTACAGCACGCTGGATCGGGTTTGCCGGCACTGCCGATGAACCGGAATTCAGAAAGCGAAATGAACAATACCTTGCTATGGACGGGCGCGGGAACCTAGTCTATCTGGCACCCAATCGAGCAAACCTCCAGCTGGCCATGCAGCGTTGGCCAGAGGTCAGTTTCCAGGCAACCACGGAACTCTGACGTAATCCGAAACTTTGATAATCAGCACCCAGACACTCATACACCAGAAGGAGATGGCCAGTTCAGAGTCACGAGTATCCAGGGAAGGTAAAGCGCACATCTTTGCGTTGCGTTAAACGTGCTGTGCTTCAAGCGCACCTCTCGTCTGATCGGATGTTCGGCGCCGGTTGACAAAGAAGAATTCTGCAATCGCCGGGGTCAGCCCCAATCCTGCGGCAAAAGACAATCATCGGGAGCGGTGGGCGGAGTACTCGACAGACGGCTGGGCACGCGTCCAGACCATGCTGGACAACGGGGAATGGGTCAGGCAGACGGGAAATCACTGGAGGATAACACTGACCGAAAAAGGGAAGCCCTGGAAAATCGTGGTGAAGGCAACATCAGGAGAAGAGCTGCTGCTATCAACCTATCACCGCATACAGCCAGAACCGGAGGAGTGAGGGCCCGGTGAGAACGCAATCCCTCTCGCGGCTCAATACCAGTTGTGCATGACTCGGATCCACGATGCAATAATACCAAGATTTCCCGTGAAGAGCAGAAAGGATGACGATCAACAATTTTCAAGAGAAATAAAAAAATGGCTTTCAAGATCGTAGAACACTACAAGATGTGTTCAGTTGCGACATGGTTGACATAATCACTGGATTCCATGTTCCTTGTCGCGTTACACACATGAAACGTCCACGGCCATGTACAACGGCATACCTATTGGATGCTTGACCGAGCAGTCCCATGAGATTGAATGGCCAATCCTCGAAACATGGGCACATTCCCTTCAAACAGGCCCTGCAAGGTATCGACAATAGTCTCTTGCCTAAACGACGGGGCGAGAGAGAAAAAATAGAACTTCCGTGTGAATCACCTCTCGAACCAGCGGAATTTTGTCGACATAGCGGCAACCCGCGTTTCGTAGATTGAAAAAGGGTTGATAGCTGATCGGAAGCAGCCGCGTTCTGTCTGAGTTATCTTATTGATAACGTAGCCACCAGAAGAGTGAAGCTTTGGAACTGTTTGCCCGCATGGGGTAATTGCTACTTGAAAAATAGGAGTGGGACACCAGAATATGTTGCGGTGCAAAAATATTGTCTCTCGAAAGTGGTAAATTTATGCAGAATTAGTGGTATACTTCTGCTGGAATGTACAGATATGTGGATCAAGCGGTCCTTGTGCCCATGATTACTGGCCTTATCAATCAAAATCCATTTCGATTTGTCCTTGGAGTAGCGTTATCCATCTGCTTCATGGCACTGGCAAATACCGGTGTCGCTGATCGTCCTTCATCCCCGATTTACCATGAATCATATGGTACTGGCATGAGCAATGAGCTTCGCTGTCTGGCTCTGAATATTTATCACGAAGCCCGTGGCGAATCCATATCGGGGCAAAAGGCTATTGCATCGGTCATCATGAATCGTGTTCGCAGCCAAAGATATCCAGACTCGATCTGCGAGGTGGTCTGGCAACCGAAGCAATTCAGCTGGACAATTGCCCATGAGAAATACCATGCTGTCACCGATCCAAGAGCCTGGAAAGTGGCGTTGATCATCGCCCAGCGTACTCTGGCGGGTTATGAATATGCCCGGGTCGGAGAAGCTACACATTATCACGCAAGCAGCGTTGCTCCATATTGGGCAGCCTATGGAAATTTCGTCGTCAAGATCGGAGATCATATTTTCTACGAAATGGATGCATGATTCCCGGAATCACTATTTGGGGTGGTGCCGTACGGTATATCCCAGAAGCAGCCTGCCCCGATAAGGCACCGGGCTTTTTATATCCACCAGTTGCGGACGGTCAGACTGTTCAGCCCGGTTATGGGATTGCTGTCCGATTTCCAGAACAGCCAGAATCGGTTACTGGGATATAATTTTCTGCAAAACCCTACCTGACACGAACATGGTACGTATTGCGGCAGTCCAGACCAATTCCAGCGCGGATATCAAAGACAATCTGGGCAGGATTACAACAATCCTGGAACAATGTCGTGATGATGGTTGTGTGACAGTGGTTTTGCCGGAATGCTTCGGCCTGATGCAAAAGCATCGGCAACAGCTGATTGACAGTGCGGAAGATTTCGGGGCAGGGCTGATACAGGATTGGCTGGCTAGTGAGAGCAGTCGTTCAGGCATGTATTTGATCGGCGGGAGCGTACCGCTTAAATCTGATGATCCTGTACGGGTGACCAACAGCCTGCTGGTCTACAGCGATCAAGGATCATGTATCGCCAGATATGACAAGATTTTCCTGTTTGACGTCCTTCTGTCAAAAGACGAAAGTTATGCGGAGTCGGACTACACCCTGGCTGGAAATCGATTGCGGGTTGTCGATATGCCGCCTGGCAGGGTCGGCCTTTCAATCTGTTATGACTTGAGATTCCCCGAACTGTATCGAGCACTCGTTCATAATGGTGCTGAAGTCCTGATTGTCCCATCGGCATTTGCCTACAGCACGGGTTTTGCTCATTGGACACCTTTGCTCAAGGCGAGAGCCATCGAGAATACCAGTTATTTCGTAGCCCCGGCCCAGTTCGGCACTCATAACGGTAATCGGAGAACCTGGGGAAATACCATGATCGTGGATCCCTGGGGCAAGGTCATTGAACGGCTCGATGATGGTTGGGGGTTTGTCGCAACAGACATCAGTCTCGAGAAATTAAAGGCTGTGCGAAAGCGCCTGCCTTCCCTGATGCATCAGCGCCATGATTTATTTCCCATCAAACCCCCCAATTCATAATCAGGACTGGAATTATTTCGCATAGGCCCGGGGCTAGAATGGCTATTAGATCATTTTGAGTAAAAATCCCTTCACCCCGAATCTTTTGGTACCTATTACAGAGTAACATTTTAGTATTGACATTATAGCCGGTTCTGACTATGGTAG
>VXPI01000008.1 GCA_009839585.1 Gammaproteobacteria bacterium | reverse complement strand
GGTGTAATCATACCGGTTAGCATAGGGGGGCGATGTGACAATCAGATCAACGCTTGCATCCGGCAATCCACGCAACAATTCAAGACAGGAACCGGACAGCAACTGCGGATATCTATTCCCGAATGTATCCTTTACCTCTTCGATATCATCTTCCATTTCCCGAAGACGATTTTCCAATGCATCCGTAAAGTCCTGTATCTCTCCAAGATCAACATGTGAACGCAAGGCCCGCCCGCTACGATAATCCCAACGGAGATACTGCCCATCCTTTCTTGTGAAACTAACGGATTCAAGAATCGACATGCAGGCGAGATTCAGCATGTCACGCATGGGCGAATCTTCTATCTGTTCAATGAACTCCCTAGCCTTGGCGATGTCCTGTTCGGTTTTCTCCGGGAACGCTTTTTCTGTAATACCGACATGAGGGAACCGATACGATAACCCGGCTTTCTTTCGGCAAGATACCCAGCGCAACAGGTCCGTTCGCATAGCGTGAAACTCTTTCTTGTCGAGACCATTGGCGGCATGGGATATCCCTGTTGCCGCCAGCACACCAACCGGCATAATCTCGATGCCTGTGGCATTCACACCCTGCCCCGATGCAACAAGAGGTGCTGTGCCAAGACCACTGAATGGGTCAAGCAAGTCACTGGGGGATTTTTCCTCAAGAAACCTCTCGACCAAGGCTTTCGAGAAACCCTCCTTGTACTTCATCCACCGCAAGCCAGGAAGACCCTTGTTACCCTGATACGATACGATTTGACGACCAAGTTGTGGATCAACACTTAGCCGTCCGCCAAACCTTTTTTCGAGTTCTACCCGACAGCTCACGGCTACCTTCCTGCCAATTCTCCTGCCAATTCCCGGAAGAGAAGTCGCTTGGCATCCATGTTGTGGGAAACGCTCTTGAAGATGTCAAAAATATTCATTTCATGGAGGTTGGGGAATCCGGAAAACTCGCCCACAAAGCAGTCGAAGTGCTTGGTGGTAAAATGATGAAAGATGCCGTAACAGCCTTTCTTCAGCAATGCCCAAAAACCCTCGAACCCGTTGTTGATATGCGACATTTTCCTGATTAGATTCTTTGCGGAGTGATTGACGGTTTCATGTGTCCGACCAATACCGACACAAGACCGGGCCTTGTCAGTGTATACGGTCGCCTCTTTCCTGGTCTTGGTCGTAACCACCCCCTGAACGGCACCCTTCCTGATTTCAGGGATCGACCTAGTAGCGACCTGTCCGATAGCACGATTGTCAAAAACTTGCCACTGCTTGTTTCGCGCCTGTCGAAAATAGTTTTGAAGTTGCGAGAGAGAGAAATGTATCTGGCCATTATATTTCCAGTTTTTATAGTTAAGCAGGCGTTCCTCCTTTATGCAATATGGGTAACCACACAATGCATACTCCAATCAGCGATTTTATTACTAGGTTAATGCAGAGCGATAAATCGTATACTTCATATTATACCAGTCCTGAATCAACAATAGTTCGACTCGCGCTCGTCCCGATAAGATATTTACCAGAGACTATCCCTCTGCTTGATCATGTTCGACTTGAACACCGAATCTCAAGTTATTAATTCTGCTGAATCAGGGTTAATTCACCCTCTTTCAGTGCAAGCTCAAGATGGTTCAGAAAACTCATTCCAAGCAACACCTTGTCACCCTGCATGTGCGGATTGATGTTGGCCCTGACATTCGGAACCGATATGTTGCCAAGTTGAACGGTTCCAAGCCTGGTTTCATAGACCCGAATTACCCCATTTGCAGTATCAGCAAGAATCGGCACGCCAAATTCCAGCGACAACTTCTCGGCCAGGGTCCAGGGAACCACAACTGATGTTGCTCCCGTATCCACAATATAGTCAACCGCATGATCATTGATGCGACCTGAAGCAACAAAATGCCCAAGACGGTTTTTCTTGAGAACAACCCTGCTTTCAGAAAAACTCTCCGACGTTTCAGGTCGACGATTCGGGTTGATCTGCCGCTCCAGCACATCACTGAAAATGACTACCATCAAAACCATCAGGATAACCCAGAACAGGATGACCATTCCGGTTCCGTACTTGCGGGTTTGCTGATAACGCCCGTAGGCTGAACGGTAACCCTGCTTGCGCCTATCCAGATCGCTCACCAGTAGATCCCGGGTTCATTCATGGCGTTGAAAACCGTATCATCATCGACCAGCCTGAGGCACAACATGCCACATGCTGTGGATAGATGATTCAAGCGATTTCCAGTCCAAATTGACGGGCAACATCCACCAGACCCTCCCAGACAAACAACGCAAATCCGCGCGGTACAAACAAGTCGTAATGGTCATCTGAACACCATAGGGTCACACCGACATGATGAATAGCTGATGAAGCTACCGAGCCCGGGGGAAACACCTTCTCACGCAAATCAAGCGGCAGGAATCGATTCAGGAACTCACCGGCATGTGGGCCCCCGATGCGAATCCGGGTACGCGAATGAGAAAGATCAAGAGTTGTGCCATGCCCTGGCAATACCTCTGGAGCAGCAACGCCAATTAACCACCATTTCATCGGCTCAATACGAAGTAACGCACCTTTTTTCCCGACCACAACCTGACCAGGGCCGGGCGCTGATGCTGCTTTGGCCGCTTTGGCGACTTGTGTCCAGACCTTGTCCATGGTATCGGGCCATCCTGCGACCTGATAAAGTTCAAGCCCCTCGACATTCTCCAGCACAACACCCACACTTCCGTCAGCGCTGACCTCGCCAGACTTGCCAGTGGAGTAATGGCCCCTCAAGGCCGAAATACGCTGTATACCCGATTCAGACATGCATGCGTTCTCCTTTCGGATCAAACATATGTGGCGAAACAATCTCTACCTCAACATCCTCCTTGCGAAGCGGGTCTGCCACAATCGCTTTTCTCCCCTCCCACTCTTCATGTCCTCCCGTAATAAATCCCAGTCCAATCCAGTGGCCAAGTGCCGGGGAGTGGGTGACCGCCGTAACCCAACCCTCTCCCATCCCCGAAACCTGATCATGCCTACACAAGATTGCCCCGGCATGAAAGGTCTTGCTACGGTCCTTGGGTTTGATACCCACCAGCCTCGGACGATCTTCACGTACCAGTTCTGGTCGGTTTTTTAGGGATTTGCCAATATAGGACTTATTGGCTGAAGCCATTTTTCCGAGACCGGCATCCTCAATCGTGACCCGACCATCAAGCTCTGCACCAGTTACATGCCCTTTTTCGATTCGAAGTGCGCCTAACGCCTCCAAGCCGTACAGACATCCTCCGGCAATTTTGGCTTGTTCCCACAACAGATCCATCATCGAAGCACCATAGTCTGAGGGAACATAGGCTTCATACGCCAATTCACCTGAAAAGCTGATGCGTGCAATACGACAGGGTATACCCCCCCTCATTTGCGTCTCCAGGATCCCCATAAATGGTAGATTTTCGTTGCTGATCATATCCTTGTTATCGAGAGAGGCCATCAGCACCTCTCTGGATTTGGGACCGGCTACCGCACATCCGGCCCACTGTTCCGAGACGCTGGTGACATGCACCCTGAGATCCTGCCAGCGAGTCTGAAGCAACTCCTCCAGCCAGGTCATGACTTTTGCAGCATGTGCGGTTGTGGTGGTCATGAAGTACTCGGTTTCCGAGAACCGCCAGGTCG
This sequence comes from Gammaproteobacteria bacterium, assembly GCA_009839585.1. Classification (GTDB taxonomy): domain Bacteria; phylum Pseudomonadota; class Gammaproteobacteria; order Arenicellales; family Poriferihabitantaceae; genus Poriferihabitans. The sequence continues at coordinate 1,140 of VXPI01000008.1, read as the reverse complement.
TGCCATCATCCATGACAATCCCATCATCCCGCAACATGATTCCATATCGGGCCTTGCCTATCGGCAATTTGGCAAACGGGTTGGTATAAACCCGATTCAGGAACTCTGTGGCATCAGGTCCCTGTATGGCGATTTTTCCGAGTGAGGTCACATCACAGAGTCCAACCGTTTCCCTGGCCATGGTTGCTTCCCGTATGTAGGCCTGTTCGATCCCTTCATCCTGCTGCGCAAAATACCAGGGGCGATGCCACAGGCCCGCCATGGTCATGGTTGCGCCATGTTCAAGATTCCAGTCGTGCATGGGGGTACGGCGCAAGGGCCGGAAATGCTCTCCAACATTTCTGCCTCTTAGTGCCCCGATCGAAACCGGAATATAGGGGGGTCTGAATGTCGTTGTACCCACGTCCGGAATATCCTTGCCCAGTGCTTCCGCCATCAAGGCCAGGCCGATTACATTGCCAACCTTCCCCCCATCCGTCGCCATGCCCAGAGTGGTGTATCGCTTGAGGTGTTCTACTGAAACAAACCCTTCCCGATGTGCAAGCCGGATATCGTCTGTGGTGACATCGTGCTGGGGGTCGACCAGAGACTTGAGGTGTCTACCCTTGACCGCAACTTCGTACATGGGCATGATCGGACCGTCCCACCCGCCCGCTTTCGGGGCTTTTTTCTGGCGCACCGAACAACCCAGAAGCTTAGCCACACCGGCACCCACTGATTGCCCGGAAATCAGGCAATCCTCATGATTCCATATCGCTGCAGCGCTACCTGCCATGAATACCAGGCTGTCTGTTTCAGGTGCCACAAAACAGGCCTGTTCCCGATTCCAGATGGGCTTGTGCCCCAGATGAGAAAGCAAATTGACGACTGGAGACCAGCCCCCGGAAACCAGCAACAAGTCACAATCCTCGATACCGCCATGCTCCCAGCCCCGCGAGGTAGCTGTGGTGTATTCCAGCGCCTTGATGCACCGCATGCCCTTGACGCTGAGAGGAGCGGCACGGATTCGCAGACTTATATTGCTACCCCCAAGCAGGCCGATCAATTCTGAACGGACATTCTCGCGGGCATCAATGAGACTCACGACTGCTCCCGCATCTTCCAGTTCAGTTGCTGTCTGATATGCCGAGTCATTATTGG
>VXPI01000351.1 GCA_009839585.1 Gammaproteobacteria bacterium | reverse complement strand
AGCGCAACACTGGCAGTGTTGAGGTCGGCGGTTCGATCCCGCCTGGCTCCACCAGCAAAACCCGGTACGCATGATACGAGGTTTTTTGACGTCCCCATCGTCTAGTTGGCCTAGGACATCGCCCTTTCACGGCGGCAACAGGGGTTCGAATCCCCTTGGGGACGCCATATTTACTGTCAGTGGTTTGTATCATTTGGATAACCATATCCTTCATGAAGCGTAAGTTCGGCCATATCATTTTGGCATTATTCCTCTCTTCAATTGCTTGGGCGGATATTCCCAAGAGTCCAGAAGACGATAAGCAATACCGTTATCTGGTTTTGGACAATGCCATGAAAGTATTGCTGGTCAGCGACCCATCGGCAGACAAGGCCGGTGCCTCCCTGGATGTAAATATTGGTTCTGGGTCGGATCCCGATGACTGGCCCGGGTTGGCTCATTTTCTGGAACACATGCTATTTCTCGGCACTCGCAAATATCCAGAACCTGGTGAGTATCAAACATATATCAATACGCACGGCGGCACTTCGAACGCCTATACATCCTATGCACACACCAACTATTTTTTCAGTGTCGGAACCGAATACCTTGAGCCTGCGCTGGACCGGTTTTCGCAGTTTTTTCTTGAACCGTTGTTCAATCCTGATCTGGTAGACAGTGAACGCTCGATTATCCAGTCCGAATACCTGTCTCTGAAGAAAGACGAATTCAGGCGTCTGTGGGACGTACAAAAGAAATGGCTGAATCCGGAGCATCCTTCTGCAAGGTTTACCGTCGGTACGCTGGAAACATTAAGGGATCGGGAAGGGTTGTCCGCCAGAGATAAAATGCTCTGGTTCCATGAGAAATACTATTCAGCTAATCTAATGGCTCTCGCTGTGGTTGGCAGGGACTCTCTGGATCAGCTGGAGGAGCTGGTTATTGAGAAGTTTGCAGATATAAACAATAACGGGGTGGAGTTACCTCGTCATGAGCAGTCTTACTTCAATCGGGATTTAATGCCCGCAAGGATTGATGCGATACCGGAGAAAGATGTTTACAGCCTGAGTTTCTCGTTCCCGGTTCCTTCCACCTATACGGAGTATCAATCCAACCCTCTTGGTTATATTTCGCATTTGCTTGGTCACGAGGGACCGGGGTCCCTGTTTGATGCGCTCAAACAGAAGGGGTGGATTGAGTCGTTGAAGGCGGGTCCTGAATTCATGGACCGGGTTCAGGGCAGTTTTTCCGTATCAATGAATCTTACTCAAAAAGGACTGGGTGAAATAGGGAGCATTGGTGAGTTCCTGTTTAAGAAAATCAACCTGATACGGGAAGAGGGAATAGAAGAGTGGCGCTATGATGAGCAAACAAGACTGGGACAAATAGCTTTCAGGTATGCACAGGAAATAGATCAGGGAAGGTTGGCGCAGTCTCTATCTTCACGATTGCAGCGTTATCCGCATGAAGACGTCCTGAGCGGGCCTTATTTCATGGAACAGTATGATCCAGAGCGAATTCACGAATTGCTGGGTTATCTAACCCCACAGAATGTGAATATGCGAGTCGTAGGTCCGGATCTTGAGACAGATCAGGTGAGTGAACATTACGATGTCCAGTATCGGCTTTCTCCTATTGACAATAAAATGATTCAGCGCTGGTCAGATGTGGAGCATGATCCGTTGCTGGCAGTGCCCGGCCCAAATCGATTCATACCAACACGGCTGGAGCGGCTCGAGAATCAAGATGCCTCCCCAATACCGATCAGGCTGGATAATCAACATGGTATTGATCTATGGCATCAATATGATGCTGAATTTGGAGACCCCAGAGCAAACCTGTATATCACTTTCCTGTCGCCAGTACCCAATCAGAGCCCCCGCGACCGGATCATGACCGAGTTATATGTGCAGCTTGTTATCGACCAGCTTAGCGATATAGTCTACGATGCGTATCTTGCCGGCATTAGCCATGAATTGTTTTCACATTATCGGGGAGTGACATTAAAAATATCCGGCTTTGAAGGTCCTCAATCTGATTTGCTGAAAGTAATCCTGGATGCCTTGATGAATCCTGATTTAGGGCAACAGAAACTGGAAATTGTTCGTCAGAGTGTCGAGCGTAGTTTGAAGAATGTTTTTCGCGATACTCCGGCCAATCAGTCGATTCATGAACTTTATCGGATTCTGATGGTTCCGTACTGGACAGAAAATGAACGCCTGGACGCGCTTAAGGGTATTAATAAAGAATCCATGCAGGATTTTCTGAAGCGTTTTTATCAGGATATGCAGGTGGTTATGCTGTCTCATGGTGATGTGAGCCCTGATTCCAGTTTGCAGAACGCTCAAATGGTGGCTGGATTGATATCGGAACATCAGCCCAAGGCGGATACCCCACGACTTGAATTGCGAACGCTTGATCGGGGAAAACCATGGCTCCGCTCTGTTGAAATTGATCATTCTGATGCCTCGCTGTCCGTGTACTTTCAGAGCTTCAATAGTTCACTGGATGAACGCGCAAAAATGACCCTGCTTGCCCGAATTCTAAGACCTCGGTTTTATAACCGGATCCGAACTGTTAATGAAGTTGGGTATCTCGTATTTTCGGGATCGTTGGATATTGAGCGAACTCCGGGTTTGTTTTTCGCGTCTCAAAGCTCTACATATCCACCTGCCGAGATGCTCGATTTGTATGATGAATTTCTGAAAAGCACCAGGATCTATCTCGAGAATATGTCGATGGACGAGTTCAAGGATATCAAGGTCGGCCTGATTGCTCGAATCCTGCGAAAACCATTGAAATTATCTGATCGGACTTCAAGGCTGTGGCGGGAAATCGATCTGAAAGAACTTGATTTCGATACCCGGGAGAAATTGGCCGGCAGAATCAATGAACTGACTCTTGAAGAGATTCAGGTGTTTTATGAAACCCGGGTATTGAACAATTCTGCCCGTTTGATTGTCCAGTCTGCCGGGGCTAAATTGCAGGGATCAATATCGGGTGATTTCGTGCCAATCGATTCTGCTGAATCCCTCAACCGAAAGCTGCGATAGGCAGGACAAATGCCCCGCATGTTGAATGATTCTGAACTGGATTCTTTGTTCCAACTGAGTTCAAGAATCGGGGAATCTCTAGTTGCAGGAGGGCAGACCATCACTGCAGTGGAATCCTGTACTGCGGGTGGTGTTGCTTATGCCTTGACCATGGTGCCGGGTAGTTCCGAGTGGTTTCACAGATCATTTGTTACCTATACCAATCAGGCGAAAACTGATCTGGTTGGCGTTCCACAAGAACTGTTTATCGATCATGGCGCAGTCAGCCTTGAGGTGGCGACTGCCATGAGTCGAGGAGCACAAAAGGCTGCACTCTCCGACTACAGTATTGCCATTACAGGCATTGCAGGTCCGGGCGGAGGTTCCAGAGACAAGCCTGTGGGCACGGTCTGCTTTGGCTGGGCAGATCCGGATTCTGAAGTCAGTGTTGAGCGAATGATGTTCACTGGAGATCGCGCATCAATTCGGAGCCAGTCCATTCATCATGCGCTTATGCGGATGCTCGCAATTGTTGAACAGGGCAGGTAGAACTGGAAACGAACTATTTGCCGGCAAGGGCCTTGAGCACATGTTCTGGATGATCAGATTTGACATTAACTTTAACTTTTTTCCAGTGTTTGACAACGTTACCGTCGGGGCCAATCCATACAGTTGAGCGGATCACGCCAAGTCGCTTTACCCCATAGAGCATTTTTTCGCCATAAGCACCGTATTTGGACATCATTGACATATCGGGATCGCATAAAAGATCAAACGGCAATTCATGCTTATCGATAAACTGGGTGTGTGATTTTGGGTTGTCGGGTGAAACCCCGATCACCACGGCACCAGTTGCAATAATTTCTTCCCAGATATTCCTAAAACTACATGCCTGTCTTGTGCATCCAAGCGTGTTGTCTTTGGGATAAAAGTAAATGATCACGTCCTTGCCGCGAAATTCCTTGAGAGACCGTGGCTTGTCATGCTGGTCATTCAATACAAAATCAGGGGCGGGCTTTCCAACTTCAATAGTCATGGTAATTCTCTTTCAGGTTTAATGTAGCGAGCAGACTGATTCGCGAAAGGGTTTGTTTTTGAGGCAGAATCGTGAATTGGATTTTATCGTATTTTTTGAAGAATGATAACCAGTATTGCACTCTTACGGTAAAAAGACCGCTTTCGACTGGATTTCACTTCCAAGAAACATGTTTGCCAGTTTAACGACCAATCGGCTGAATGCTGTTTCCCAGACTTTGATGACATGTCGGTCTCTTCCATATATCCGCATTCGCTGTTACGGTAATTTGACTCCCTAGTTGTGGCTGTTAGGCATGATAGGACAGACAGCGAGCACAGATACATCGCATCAATGATTCAATACCCTTCTGGGTTTCGGTACGGAAGAGGAAAATCGTGGTTTCCGCTGCAATCAGCAATGCGGAGTCAGAAGTCCATCCGCAGGGATGCCGATGTTGCACTGTTGTCGGTTTCCTGCTCGTATTCCAGGCCGACGGCGACCTGCATATTCACGCCAATAGGCAGACCATAGCCTAGGGCATAGCGTGTAGCCGGACGACCATGCAGACTGATTATGGTCTGCTTGCGTTCCAGTGATTGAGGTCGACCCCGATAAAATGCGTCTGTAAAACTGTTTCCGGATGCGACGATATGATCGATCCTGGCTTGACCTCCACTGACCCCCGTTTCTCGATGGACCGAAAACCTGACTTGATCACCGCGCTGAAACACGCCGCTACCCCGGGTCTCCACCAACCATCCCTCAGCGCGCAACCCCGA
>VXPI01000244.1 GCA_009839585.1 Gammaproteobacteria bacterium | reverse complement strand
ACGTTTGAATGCCCGTTGGCAACAGGCGGCGTTCTGTCTGAATCCTTGCATTCATGATGTGGTAATCATAGCACAGTAGGGTGGGCAGCTACCCTGGCATTTCATTCGCTGCATGTTCACCCCAGAATACAGGGGTTCAATTGCGAAGCTCTGAAACAGCAAGGGAAGGCAGACATATCCTGCTGCCACAATCGCCACTGGCACATTTGGGGGTCATGCGAATAATTCTGCCGACAAGCCGCTCACCGCTAAACGCAGGTGATACAATGTCTCTCATTGTGAAACTGCCTTTGGCCTCCAAAAGCTCTTCCTTTTTCTTTCAGCCTTGTCTTTCTCATATGCTCTGGACTCGGGAGTTGGGCCAATTCAAAGTGCGATGGCCTTCCACTCCGATCCATGCCCCGCTTTGGGACCTGCCAATGCATGGGCAATTTCATGCAGGATGGCGTCATTCACCTGTTCAGACTGATGATTGACCGCATGATGTCTACTGATACGCGCATTTCCCCGGATGGTCATGCCCATGACTGAAGTGCAATGACCAGAACTTCAGCCCATGCCCATCCATCACCTGGCACGCGGCGTATGTTCATTGACACATTGCCTGAAATACCGATTGTCTTCAATGATGTTGAAGTGTTCATGCAAGAAAATGGAGGATTGCAGGAGGTCGGGCAGGAAGCGGAAACACCGCCAATATAGGAAGCATAACTGGAATCATTGATGATTTCTGGTCAGGAAACGGGGCATTCCAGAGCGAGCAAGAATTTCTCGAATACTGGAGGGGTTATGAGCGCACTGCGCCAGAGCGCAAATTATTGTATTCCAGCATCAGCGAATTTCACAAAAGAAACTGATTCCAGCGCAGCAATTATCCATGCAGGGAAACCGGGCAAGAAAGACCCGAACTTCATCCCCGTCGAGAATCTGCCCGTGGTCGAGATCAAGGACTCGGACTGCCAGCCGAGCCGGGGTCAACCGTGAGCCGACCTGCGGGTGGATTCGACATTCGACCAGTCCATCGACGTTCTGTGCAAGCCCGTCCAAATCCGGCAACGGAAAACTCGGTGGTCATTACGGCCTCCGGTTTCGGCACTTTCCTGCATAATCCCAAAAACATCAAGACAGTATTATCCAAATCGAATTCAATAGCGGGCCCGAAAAGTCCGGCAACGGACTGCCTGCAAATTGAGCAAGTAGGGGTTGCGGTCAGGATTTCCCGGATACGGATTCCGAATCCATTTTCCTGAGAGCCGAGATCTTTTCCCGGATGCGAATTTCGAGTCCCCGATCGACCGGGTGATAGAATGTCTTCCTACCCATGCCTTCCGGGAAATAGTTCTCGCCGGCTGCGTATCCCCCGGGTTCGTCATGTGCATAGCGATAGCCTTTTCCGTAGTCAAGCGATTTCATTAATTTGGTGGGTGCATTGCGTAGATGGTTCGGCACTTCCATAGAGGCAGTTTCAGCCGCAGTCCTTGTTGCCTCATTGAAGGCGGCATAGACTGCATTGCTTTTTGCGGCTATTGCGAGATAGACGACTGCTTGGGCAATGGCCAAAGGGCCCTCTGGATCACCCAGACGGGTTTGTACATCCCAGGCATCCAGGGCCAGCCGAAGAGATCTTGGATCGGCATTGCCGATGTCTTCCGAGGCCATTCGGACTACCCTTCTGGCAATATAGATTGGGTCACAACCGGCATTCAGCATACGGCAAAGCCAGTATAAGGCTGCATCCGGGTCGGACCCGCGTACGGACTTGTGCAAAGCCGATATTTGGTCATAGAAATGATCTCCCCACTTGTCAAACCGCCCGGTTAACCCCCCTGCCATGACTTCGCTGATCAGGGGTTGTGTGATGGTGCCATCTTCTGCCAGATCGGAACCGATCTCCAGAATATTCAGTGCGGACCGTGCATCACCATTTGCAAAATGTGCAAGAGTTGAAATAGCTTCATCAGAAATCCTGAGATTGAGTTGTCCGAGGCCTGCCTCATGATCATGCAAAGCCCGGTTAATGAGGCTGGTGATATCGTCTTCCGACAATGGTTTGAGGAGGTAGACGCGGAGCCGTGAAAGGAGTGCATTGTTCAGTTCGAAAGACGGGTTTTCGGTGGTTGCGCCGATGAAGATAATGGTTCCATCTTCGATATGCGGCAAAAACGCATCTTGCTGGGATTTATTGAAGCGATGGACTTCATCGACAAACAGTACGGTTTTTGTCTGTTCTGTATCCAGCAGGGTGCGGGCTGTTGTGACCGCCTCACGAATTTCCTTGACTCCACCTAATACCGCCGAAATAGCCACAAATTCGGCATTGCAATGATTTGCAATGATTCTCGCCAGAGTGGTTTTACCGGTGCCCGGTGGTCCCCAGAACACCAGGGAGTGAATCACCCCGCTACGGATGGATTGATAGAGGGGTTTGGCAGGCCCCAGAATGTGCTGCTGTCCGGCAACATCATCAATGGATGACGGGCGCATTCGATCGGCCAGTGGACGGTATGCGCTTTTCATCATGCCGGATTTTCCAAGGGCTTGGTCAAACTGGATTTACGCCCTTGGCGGGCCGGTCAGAAACCATCTGTACAGGAGGACGAATCCGGCACAGCCACTGCGCCAGAGGGTCGTTGCAAGTGTCCAGAAAGCCGTCTGGTGCCCAGACAGGATGCCGTAGCCGATGCCCGTCATGCCGGAACACCATAGAAACCCTTATCGTTGCTGAGGGCATGTCAAGCGCTGGTACGGTAACAGTGGTCAGAGATCTCATATAGAGGGGTCTTTTGAATTGGATTCCAGTCTATCGGGATTCTAATGCAAACAATTCTTATTCACCAATCCCGGTTTGAAAAACAGCCAGCATGGAAACCCCTAATCCATAAATAGAGCAGTCCGTGTCAGGTGCGAAGTTCTATGCGCCGTAGGTTCCAGACCCGAAACCGGGATCACCCATTGGGTGAAACTTCAGAACTCCCGGAAACCATGTCATGCAGGGCATTTAACGTATTTCCATGTTTTCTATTTTTGGATTAGGGGAAACGGACATGGTTTCTTCTTCGACAAAATTTCGGATATAGTGTTGCCTCATTCTTGGAATGTAACAGAATGAACAATCCGTTAGCTTCAACCAAGGCATCTTGGCCAGATATCCTTGATCGTCAACATCTTCCCCTGCTGTTGACCTTGTGTCTGGCCATGTGGCTACACGCAACAAATACATTACTGACGGCAACAACCATGCCAAGTGCAGTCCAGGAGCTGGGCGGGCTGAACCTGATCAGCTGGACATTTGCGCTGTACCTGATGGGATCGATTCTTGCCGGAGCGGCATCCAGCATCCTAGTCGTCCGGCATGGATTGCGTACCACCATGATTTGTGCTGCCCTGATTTATGTTGCAGGTTCTGTAGTCTGTGCAACAGCGGTGAATATGCCGGTCGTTTTGGTGGGAAGAACCCTTCAGGGCCTGGGTGGAGGCTGCCTGGTCGGCACGGTATTCATCGCACAGAGTCGATTTTTCCAACCTGAACATGTACCCCGTGTTATGGCCATGATCTCGGTTGTCTGGATGCTCGCTACGTTTGCAAGTCCCATGATCGGCGGGGCATTCTCGACCTGGGCAGACTGGCGATATGCGTTTTGGGCATTCGCCGTTCAGGCTGTGTTGCTGGCTGTAATCATTCGCTTCATGATGTGTGCAGATGGGTCAGCCGCTAGTCGATCAACAGCAAGGCTACCGTTCATTCGCCTTGGCCTGCTGGCCATGGCCATACTGATGATGTCGGCAGCAGGAGTCGAATTCCACACCGCACTCTCACCCATACTGGTGATCAGTGGAGTTGCCAGTATTGTCGTTTTTGTCTATCGGGATGCCCACTCCGAGAGTGACCGCATGTTTCCCCGCCGCATCTCTGATCTTCGGAGCCAGTTTACTAGCGGCATCCTGACCATCCTGCTGCTTTGCCTGAGCATTATGTCATTAGCCACTTATGGACCATTCATCCTGATCGAGCTGCATGGCATGACGCCCTTCACTGCAGGCTTGATTCTGATGCTGGAGTCTCTGGCGTGGGGAATCATGGCATTGGCATTCGCAAGTACGCCATCGAAGCATGAGCATCTGCTGATTCGTTATGGAAGTGCGCTCGTATTAATCGGACTGGTGGCCTGTGCGGTAACTTTTCCATATGGGCCGATCTGGCTGATTGCAGTCTCTGCCATGGTTTCAACTGGTGGATTCGGCATGATGTGGGGCTTCATCATCAAGCGAATTCAGGGGTTCTCACCGAGAGAGGAAAAAGATCGTGCGTCCTCCCTGCTTCCGATAACCCAACAGATGGGCTTTGCACTAGGAGCTGCACTTTGCGGACTGGTGGCAAATTCGCTGGGCCTGGTTACCGGCTTGTCCGTTGACCGAATCCAGATGGTTGCATTCTGGATCTTTGCCGGATTTGTTCCATTGGCTCTGTGCGGCAACCTTACGGCCTGGCGATTCTCGAGGTAATTCTTTTCAAGTTGCCATGATGTTGTTTCGGCTTCGGAAAGAATATTTGCCGGATCATGAAGCAGTGGTCTGCCCCGCCCGGTTCAAGGGGTGGGGATTTTCCGGCACAACTTCGAGAGATACGATACAAGACTTAAAACCGGAGAGGGTACTTTGTGGATGCAAGGCCGATAGAATGTCGCTGATTTCGACTATCGGCAGGCAATTCAGGGTTTTCAAGCCTGCTACAGGCGGTGGCAGGCGGCCCGAACCCGTAATCCACAGCCTGCCCGGCCCATTGCCGGACTCTTATAAACAACTCCGAG
>VXPI01000412.1:2880-4870 GCA_009839585.1 Gammaproteobacteria bacterium | reverse complement strand
ATCCTTGCGTGAGTTAAGGGATGAAGTAGGCAATGACGCAGCCCGGTTTTTCTATGTACTTAGGCGCTCTGATCAACACATGGACTTTGATCTTGAACTGGCCAAGTCAGAAAGTGCTGAAAACCCGGTGTTTTACATACAATACGCACATGCACGCATCTCAAGCGTCTTTCAGCAGGTCAAGGGCAGGGGAATGGAAACCCCGGATAACCGACAACCTGCCTATCACCTGCTGATTGAAAAACAGGAGATAGAGTTGTTGAAAGTTCTCTCCCAGTTTCCGGATACGGTAGCCAATGCGGCACAAAATCGTACTCCGCACCAAGTGGCTTATTATTTGCGGGACTTGGCCCAACTGTTCCATGCCTACTACAATGAGCATCCGTTCCTGTCCAGTGAGAATGACCTGCGCCTGGCCAGACTGGGATTGATTGACGCGGTTCGAGTGGTGTTTGGAAACGGGCTCGGAATTCTTGGGGTTTCTGCTCCGACAGGCATGTGACTATACGGCCAATATTATGGTAAATAGAAAGAAAAAATCAGCACGTCGTTCGGCATCGGACAGCCGTATGCCCCACACCCTGATTTCATTTGCAATTGGGGTCAGTGTTGGCGCACTAACGATGGTAGTGTTACAGGTCGGGGTTCCAAAGCCGGATTTTGGCAAGGAAATTCGCGGACTGATGGATCAATCCAAACAGAGCGAAGCACTCAATAATCAGGAGCAAGCTTCTAGCGCCGATCCGGGTTCAAGTGAACAGCCAAATATCTATGATTTTTATACGGTCTTGCCGGAAGTTGAAGTATTGATTCCGGAAGACTATCGTGAAATCGCAGCAAAGCCGCCGGGCACAGATGGTCAGGAACAAACAAGTGACGAAACAGACACTCCGAAAACAGAACTGGCTATTGTCAATCCGGACTCGGCGACATCGACACCATCGCCAGAGCCAGCCACATCCAGTGAGATCCACTTCATTCTTCAGGCCGCCTCGTTTAAGCGACAATCGGATGCTGAACAATTGCGGGCTCGTTTGGCGCTCTCTGGTTTAACTTCCAATATCCAGAAAGTTACAATTCAGGATAGAGGTGATTTCTACCGGGTTCGACTGGGACCGTTTTCCGTCTATGAGGAAATGGAAAATGCAGACAAGGTTCTGAAAGAGGAAGGAATAAAGCCGTTACGACTTAAAGTATCGAAAAGCAATTGATTGATCATCTTGGATGTCCTGGACTCATTATCGTTACAAGCGGCAACTTCTGGTGGCAGCATCAGTAGATTGAATCCGTTTCTCGTTCGAGACGGTATCTGAACATGCAGAAGATCCGAATTTGCACCCGCCAGAGTGTTTTGGCGCTGTGGCAGGCAAATTATGTCAAGGAGGCTCTTCAGCAACTATATCCAGAGTTGGCGGTCGAGTTGCATAAGGTTGTTTCAGAGGGAGATCGAACCCTGGATATCCCTCTTCATCAGGTTGGAGGCAAGGGCTTGTTTCTCAAGGAGCTGGAAATGGCATTGCTGGAGGGTACGGCAGATTTGGCCGTGCATTCCATGAAGGATGTGACTGTCAATCTCCCGGCTGGCTTGGTCATCCCGGTGGTCTGTCCGAGAGAGGACCCTCGCGATGCCTATGTATCGAATCAATATGATTCACTGGAAGACATGCCAGAGGGCAGTGTTGTCGGTACTTGCAGTTTAAGACGTACCGCACAATTAAAGGCGGCATATTCCCATATTGAGTTTTCCAGTCTACGCGGGAATGTCCACACGCGACTGTCGAAACTTGACTGCGGCCAATACGATGCGATTATTCTTGCAGTGGCAGGACTCAAAAGACTGGGTATGGAAGACCGCATTCGCCAGGCGATCAGCCCCGATATCTGTTTGCCGGCTGTGGGGCAGGGGGTGGTTGGTATCGAATGTCGTGCCGATGATGAAGAAACCAGGGGTTTAATTTCACCCATCAACGATCCGGATAGTGCGATTCTT
>VXPI01000412.1:0-2870 GCA_009839585.1 Gammaproteobacteria bacterium | reverse complement strand
GAGCGCAAGGTGAACGCAATATTGAACGGAGGATGTCATGCACCGGTGGCTGTATTTGCCGAACAATGGATTGACAAGGACGAGACGAATATCAGGGTACGGGCAATGGTAGGAGAACTGGATGGGTCGAATCTCCTGAAGTCTGACCGCACCGGTTCGTATCAGTTGAGCAATGGACTGGCTGAGGAGGTTGCAGAAGACTTGATTGATCAGGGTGCTGACAGGATTCTCAAGCGATTCAATGATGCCTGATTCTGGTCAACTATCCGGGCTTCGAGTATTGGTGCCAAGACCCAGCCCGCAAGGCGATAAACTGGTTGAGGAGATTCGCCGGATCGGGGCTGAAGCCCTGCACTTTCCGGTGGTTAAGACCGTACCGCCTGAGAGCCATGAAGGCCTTGATCAGGCCTTGCTGGACATTGAGAGGTTCGGTATGGTCATTATGGTTAGCGTGGCAGCAGCAAGATCGGTATTGACACGCATGCGCAGTCTGGGCCTGAACTTGCCCCTCTCAACCCTGGTATGCAGCGTCGGGCCGGTTACCAGTCAAGTGTTGAGGGACTGTGGGATTCGGGTTGATATTGAACCGGAGAATGAATTCACTTCGGAAGGCTTGCTTGAATCGTTGCGGCATATCGAATTGTCCGGCAAACATATAGCGATATTTCGAGGTCAGGAAGGCCGGGAAAAATTAACCCGGGATCTCGAAAAGGCGGGTGCAACAGTATTGCCTGTAATGAGTTATCGCAGACAAATTACCGACCGGCCATTTGATGAGGTGATTCAAGCATGGAAATCGAGGGGATTTGACGTGGTGATCATCACCAGCCACAATATCCTTGATGCATTACTTGAATTACTCGGTTCCAAACACAGTCATCTGATTGAGACAACCCGTGTGCTTGCGATTAGCCCAAGAATTGCCAATTACTGCAGACAGAACAAGGTTCACAATGTAAGTGTTTGTGCTCCCGGAACTGCTTCGGTTTGTGAGAGTCTCAAGCAGTTCACTCGGACTTGATCGCCGAGTCCGCAAATTGTCTGGTAGAATCAAAAAGTCGGCAAGGTATCGTGAACAGGATACCTAATCCGGCATTACATCCAACCATACAGACTCCAATATGACTGTGAGCCGCAACACGGGTGGAAAAAAACCCACAACCCAAAAAAGAAAACCTCCCGCCCGGAAGAGATCGACCGGAGCAGCAGCTCAATCCGCAACCGGGGAATCTACCGGGTCGAGTACCGCATCTACGCTACCTAACAACAAGACCAGACCATCGGCAGAGAAACCAGGTAATGCAACTAGCGGGGATAGCAAAACAAGGACTGATGAATCCAGAACGGATATGTCACGGAAAGCTACTGATGTTGATACAGCTTCCGTGTCACCTCATGAATCTCGGCAATTGCCTGAATCGGACGCGACTGAAAGAACAAATGCGGGTACTAGTCGTATCAATAACCGTCAGGCATCGACATCCATTCTGTCTTCAATTGCTCTGGTGGTGGGGGTACTTTCCATGCTTGCGGCGGGTTATGCGGTTTATACCACGCAGTTTGATTCAAGACTGGAGCGGATGAGGCAGCATGATCAGATTGAATTCCTTGAACAACGAGCAGAAGCCATTCTGAACACTCAATCAACACTTGAAACGAGTGTTACCAATCTCAGGCTGAGCTCAGCAGAACTGGAATCTGTAAATCAGGAAAGGCTGGGAGAATTGAGGCGGCAAATCGCTGCTCATGAAGGTTCGATACGGCAACTGAGTGCAGAGTCCCTGGAGGAAATGACGGGCCAAATTGAGGCATTCAAGGAAGAACTGGAATCGCTTTCCCAGGAAGTGGCCAGGACCGAATCCTATTTTCAGGGAGGAGTGGAAAGCTGGACCTTGAAGGAAATCGAACACCTCTTGCTGGTTGCTGATCATCGACTTCGTTTTACTGGAGAAAGTCATCTTGCACTGGATGCACTTGAAATAGCATCTGCCCGTTTGGATGCGCTGGGTAATCCGAACTACTCTGAAGTCCGAAGACTGCTGGCTCAGGATATTCAGACCTTGAAAAGCAGTACTCCGGTCGAGTCATTGTCCTTGCTGGAACAGATGCGGGTCTTAAATGATCGTGTGACTTATCTTCCCGTACTCGGTGACCTGATAGCTTCCGAGTCCAATACTGACTCCGAAGAAGGAAGTCCGGAAACAACAGACCCGGGTTCAGAGCAACAGGCAGCAGAAGGGATTTTTCAGTCACTGATTGATGCCGGAGCGCGGTTCCTGGATAGTTTTACTGATCTCATACAGGTCGAAAAAAACAACCGGCCGGTTCGTCCGCTGATGTCAGGAGAGATCCGGCAGTTAATATACGAGCGAACCCACTTGTTCGTAGAGTCTGCAGAATCTGCACTGATTCGCCAGCAGCCTGTGCTTGTTGCAGAGCGTTTGAATATCTTGAGGAGCTGGGTTTTTGACAACTTTGACACGGACTCGGATATCACAATGGAATGGATTGGCATGCTTGACAGCATTCTCAAGAATCTGCCAACAGGCCCTCCTGGTGACTTGTCAGGGTCAATCGCTGCTCTGCAAACCGTGATGGAAAACTGATTCGGGTCAATCACCATGAAACTGGTTATCCTTTGTCTGGTTGTCCTGATTGTCTCTGTCGGACTTGGATTGCTGGCACTTGAAGACCCCGGCTATGTGGTCTTGTTTCGGGATCCGTATGAAATACGCATGCCTCTTCTGGTTCTGGTTCTGGTTCTGGTTCTCGCGTTTATTGTTCTGCATCTGTTCCTGAACCTGCTCATGAGCATCATTCGAGCCGCGAAAAAGATCGGAAAGCTCAAAAGGCAAATGAATGAGGACGAC
>VXPI01000194.1 GCA_009839585.1 Gammaproteobacteria bacterium | reverse complement strand
GCCCTGCTGGAGGAGCACATTGCTCCGGGGCGGGACCGCAACACGGGTCGTCCGGGCATGGAGATGTGGCGGATTCTGGTGATGGGGGTAGCAAGCAGGGTCTGGGCTGTGACTTCGACTTGCTCCATGAGCTGGTCAACGAACACCGGACATTGCGCCTGTTCCTGGGCCATTCGAGCCTTTTGCACGATTACCAGTACCACCTCCAGACGGTCATCGGCAACGTGGAGCTGCTGAGTCCGGAGCTGCTGTCGGAGGTGGGCCGGCTGGTAGTGGAGAGCGGTCACAAGGTGGCCGGAAAAAAGCCTGGCGATCCGTTGCAGGGGCGCTGTGATTCCTTCTGCGCCGAGACCAACGTGCATTATCCGACCGACACCGGCCTGGCGTGGGATTCGCTGCGCTGCCTGATCCGGGAGACGGCGAAGGCGGCCCGGCTGAATGGCGTGAAGGGCTGGAACCAGTCGAGGCACAACACGCGCTGCGTGAGGAACCTGTTCCACCGGCTGCGTGGCCGGAGGCAGGCGACGCCGGAGCGTGCGGAAGGGACGCTGGAGGAACTGGTCGCCAAGGGGTGCACATCCCCGGCGGACGGAGCGCATCCGGCATTTCCTGGAACAGGCACGGAAGCACATCGACCTGGTGGAGCGCCGCCTGCTGAAGGGCGAGAGCATTCCGCACGGGGAGAAGGCGTTCTCGATCTTCGAGCCGCATGCCCGCTGGATCTCGAAGGGCAAGGCCGGAAAACGGAGGTTCTCTGGCAGACACTATCTACTCGCCGTATCTTCGTAAACCGGAATCTTTCCTAAAAGAAAAACGGGCATGCGCACCTATGCATCCAGATTTCATGATACGGGAAAATGCAATCGTTTATTGCAAATTCCGCATCAGGGCTTTGAGACCTGTACGATGGTTTGCAGACAGACACCAAAGCAAGACCTCCAATTCAAGACAGGAAGAAATAGAACCAGGATTATGTTCCCTGTAACAGGTGTTTTACCGGTAGTCAGGAAGCTTGAAATTAATCAGCAGGCTATCGGGGTTTGGGTGAACACGAAACTATTTGACAACAGAACCAAACGCCCATAGATTCATCATCATTATGTGTTCATGGCAGTTGCAATATGGGCGTCAAAAAAATGGACGTTAAAAAATCAGACAATTTGCTGAACACGATATGAATAGCATTGAAGCAGTAACAACCCGCCCCATCTACAAATTGCTCATGAACGATTCCAGAACACCCGCTCACCGTTATTAGGTCAAACAGGAAGGCGTGATGAGACAAGGCAAAAAATCAAGGCGTATTTCCAGCCGGAACGGTCGGCATCAACCCCGCTCGGTCGCCACCGTCCCCTACATCAAACGTAAAATCCCCTACTATGAATTCCTGGGTGATGAAGGATTGTCTGCTCTTGAAGACCAGGCCGACTGGCTGCTACAGGAAATAGGTGTCGAATTTCGTGAAAACCCGCATGCCTTGAAATTATGGAAACAAGCGGGCGCCGATGTGCATGGCACCCGGGTAAAAATACCTCGTGGCATGGCACGGGAACTATGCAGGACAATTCCCGAAAAATTTTTGCAGAATGCGCGAAACCCCTCGAGAACCGTTGAGATTGGCGGCGACAACCACGTTTTTGCCTGTGTATTCGGCCCCCCGTTTGTGCAGGATCTGAAGGGTGGACGCCGCTATGGCAATATCCATGACCTGGAAAATCTGGTCAAAATCGCCTACTCGCTCCCTTCCATCCACCATACCGGCCTGGTGATCTGCGAACCCTGCGATATTCCGGTATCCAAACGCCATCTCGATATGCTGTATCTGCATATGCGTTACAGCGACAAGCCTTTCCTTGGTGCCATCACCGAAAAATCGAGAGCCCAGGATAGTGTTGACATGGCCCGGATTCTGTTTGGAGCGGAATTCATGGAAGATCATTGCGTAATCATGGGCAACGTGAACACCAATTCTCCCCTGCTGGTCGACAAGGTAGTCACCGAAGCGGCAGAAGTGTATTGTGGCGCTGGGCAGGCACTGGTCGCCGTGCCATTTATCCTGAGTGGAGCCATGGGGCCTGCTACCACAGCAGCGTCCATCGCTCAGGCTCTGGCAGAGGGCATGGCTGTTGGAGCCTATACCCAGCTGGTTCGCAAGGGAGCGCCCTTCATTCTCGGCAACTTTCTATCGTCGATGAGTCTGAAAAGCGGAGCCCCGACATTCGGCATGCCAGAACCTGTCATGTCCAATTTTATCGTCGGACAGCTGGCCCGACGACTGAACATTCCCTTTCGTTGCGGCGGTTCCCTGACATCTTCCAAACTTCCCGATGCCCAAGCCGCAGCCGAAAGTGCCGACTCAATGTTCTCGACAATCCTCGGAGGGGCCAACTTCGTACTGCATTCGGCAGGATGGCTGGAAGGCGGGCTGGTCACCGGATACGAAAAACTGGTACAGGATGCTGATCGCCTTGCTGCCTATCAGGTGATGTTATCGGGTATGCCTATCGATGAAAACACCATGGCCCGCGATGCCTACCATGAAGTTGAACCTGCCGGACATTTCCTGGCTTCCCAGCATACCTTGAGAAACTATGAAACAGCGTTTTTTGAATCCAAGATGTCTGACAATGACAGCTTTGAACAATGGCAGGAGCGAGGCTCCCTGGATTCGAGGCAGCGTGCCCATGAACGATGGAATAGTATTCTGAAGAATTACCAGGCCCCTCCCATGGAAGAAGGGAAAAATGAGGAACTCCTCGAATTTCTGGGCAAGCGAAAATCGGAATTGCCCGACAAGTGGTACTAGGCGCACAATATGCCATCCACGGAATTTACGTCATTTATCGGACATCATGAACAGATCCAAATCCAGACCCGCCGCCGTCCCGACGATCCAGATCAAGAATGACCGAATAATCGTAACACGATGGAGGTTCGCGCCCGGTGCCGAGACAGGGTGGCACAGGCATGCTCACGACTACATTGTCGTGCCCCTGGATTCTGGCAAATTGCTGGCTGAATCTGACGAGGGACCGACCACCCTGGATCTTGCCACTGGCGTATCTTATTCCCGCAATGCCGGAGTCGAGCACAATGTCATCAACATCAACGATTCTGAATTTGAGTTTATCGAAATCGAAATCCTGAACCAGAAATAGGGATTCAATCAAGCCATGCAAAATCACGCAAAAGTTGTCGTCATTGGCGGTGGAGTCGTCGGATGTTCAATTCTTTTTCATCTTGCAAAATTCGGCTGGAAAGACTGTGTGCTTCTTGAGAGAAATGAACTGACTTCAGGATCGTCCTGGCATGCAGCCGGGCAGATTCATACCATCTCTTCAGACCCGAACATCTCAAGACTCCAGGGATACACAATCAATCTATATCGAGAACTGGAAGAACTATCCGGACAGTCCGTAGGAATGCACAGTACAGGCGGTTTTTACCTAGCCTCCAATCAGGATTGGTACGACTACCTGAAGCGTGAACGATCCAAGGCCCGATACATGGGACTGGATCAGGAATTCATTTCCCTCGATGAACTTGCCAATCTGCATCCACTTATCGACGCCAAACGATATTGCGCAGCACTCTGGGACCCGCTGGATGGAGATATCGACCCTTCAGGAGTGACCTATGCCTACGCGAAGTCAGCACAGACGTTCGGGGCGCAGTATCACACCCATACTCCGGTGATAGAGACCGTCCAAAGACCTGACAAGTCGTGGGATGTGATAACCGAGAAAGGCACCATCAATGCCGAATTCGTGGTCAATGCAGGAGGGCTCTGGGCACGCGAAGTCGGACATCTGGCAGGACTGGACCTGCCTGTACAGCCGATGGAGCATCATTATCTTCTGACTGAAGATATTCCGGAGATTGTCGAGCATGGCGAGCGACTCCCGGCAGGCATCGACTATGAGGGCAATATCTACTTCCGACAGGAACAGATGGGGATGCTTCTTGGCACCTATGAGTCAAGAGCGGAGCCATGGTCAGTATCGGGAACCCCGCAGAATTTTGGGCATGACCTGCTGGAACCCTGCCTTGAACGTATCGAGGAGAAACTGGCAATCGGATTCGAAAGAATTCCCGCCTTACAGCGTACCGGCATACGAAAAATTGTAAACGGCCCCTTTACATTTGGACCAGACGGCAATCCGATGATTGGGCCCGTGCCCGGCATGCAGAACTACTGGGTTGCCGTGGGAGTTATGGCTGGCTTTTGCCAGGCTGGTGGGGTTGGCCTGTGCCTGGCGGAATGGATGATTGACGGTGAACCCTCAATCGATGTGTGGGCCATGGATATTGCCCGGTTCGGGGATTTCGCATCTCCTCATTACGGCACCTTGAAAGCCAAGGAAAATTATGAACGGCGTTTCATTCTCACCTTTCCGAACGAAACCCTGCCTGTTGCGAGACGCCAACGAACCACTTCTATCCATGATCGACTGATTGCCAAAGGAGCGGTAATGGATGCAAATTTTGGACTTGAGCATGCACTCTGGTTTGCAGACGGCCCGGAAGATGCCTTTGAGGAACCAACGTTTCTTCGCTCCCGCGCACATGACTATGTTGCAAGGGAAGTCAGGACAGTTCGCGAGGCTGTCGGCGCAATTGAAATCGCCAATTTTGCCAAGCACCTCATAACCGGGACCGATGCCCGGGCATTTCTGGACTCAACCCTGGCTGGCTACATTCCAAAGCCCGGGCGCATTACCCTGACGCCCCTGCTCACATCCAGGGGTCGACTTTACGGAGACTTGACCGTCGCGTGCCTGGACGAGAATCGATTCATGTTGTTTGGGTCAGGATCTTTCCAAATTGCACATCGTCGGTACCTTGAGGGCTTGCTTGAATCCAGCAACCATGACGCACACTATCAGCC
>VXPI01000267.1 GCA_009839585.1 Gammaproteobacteria bacterium | reverse complement strand
TTCAGTAATAACTGCGCGGTCAGAAATATCCCCTGCTGGGCACCCATGACAATCAGCAACTCGTCAGGCTCTGCCCAGATGCCCCGACGAGGTAGCAGTTTCTGGCGAATTTGTTCAATTAATTCGTGATTGTCCTGATCATTCTGGTCGCGGCTCCATTGGTGTATCGACTGAATTGATGCAGCGTGTCTTGCGCATATTCGCCAGTTGGAAATCGGAAACAGGCTATGGTCATATTGACCACAAATAAACGGATATGGGTATTTGTACCAGTCGCCGGGTTTGGTGTTTTGCCGGAGTTCTCCCGGAAAAGCGGTTAACTTTCGGTCCCACTGAACGTTGCCGGTTCGAATGACCTGTTGATACGTTTGAGTCTGGACGCGTCCCTTGAAAACGTTTTTATTAACGTAGTAACCGCTTCGCTCCCGGGTTATCAACAATCCGTCATCGACAAGTATCTGGTAGGCGCAGATAACCGTGTTTCGGGCAACGTTTAATTTTCTAGCAAGCGTACGGCTGGATGGCAGCGGTCGGGAGACATCAAAATAGCCATCCAGAATATGATTGGCGATCATCTCCTGAATTCTGGATTGTAGCGTTCCTTCGCTGTGTTCTGGAAGCTGAAACAGATACTCGGTCATTGCACTTTGCAGGGATTTTTTTGGGTGGGTGAATCTTTGTACGCGGGTCAGTGTCCAGCATGTTTCTTATTGAACCGTTAATCATTATATACCTGAATCTTGCAGTTCCTTGCAAGGTAGGCCGGTCAACCGATGCCCATCAATGACTGATTGAATAGGTACGAGGTCAGGTCTATAATCTGATGGATATTTTGGCAATTTTATTGGGTTAAATCATGAAACACGAATCAATTGATCGTGCAAAACTGCATCACTATGTTGGCGGCCAGAAGGTTGATGGCCGAAGCGGACGTTTTGGTGATGTCTACAATCCGGCCCTTGGTGCGGTAATGAAACAGGTACCGTTGGCTAGTGAGCAGGAAGTCAAGCAAGCGATCCAGGCCGCTGCAGATGCCTTCCCAGCCTGGTCGGCTACTCCGGTTGGTCGTCGAGTACAGGTGATGTACAACTTCAGGGAGTTGATCCGCAAGCATATGGACGAGCTGGCTCGACTGGTCTCAAGTGAGCACGGCAAAACCATTGAAGATGCCAAGGGTTCAATCACCCGCGGGCTTGAAGTCGTTGAATTCTGTTGCGGTATTCCGCAGCTTCTGAAGGGAGAATACTCGGCAAGCGTTGCAGATGGTGTTGATTCCTGGGGTATGCGCCAGCCGCTCGGTGTTTGTGCAGGAATTACTCCGTTTAACTTTCCTGCAATGGTGCCGATGTGGATGTTTCCGGTTGCCATTGCCTGTGGTAACACGTTTGTCCTGAAGCCTTCTGAACGGGACCCCTCATGTCCACTCAGATTGGCCGAGCTAATGACGGAAGCCGGTTTGCCGGAGAATGTGTTGAATGTGGTCAACGGGGACAAGGAGGCAGTCGATACCCTGTTGACTGATCCTCGGGTTCAGGCGATCAGTTTTGTAGGTTCAACGCCGGTCGGCGAGTATATCTATCATCAGGGAACAGCCCATAACAAACGGGTTCAGGCGCTCTGTGGGGCCAAAAACCACATGGTGGTTATGCCGGATGCAGATATGCAGCAGGCGACAGATGCCGTGATGGGTGCTGCCTATGGTTCGGCTGGCGAGCGCTGCATGGCAATTTCCGTAGTCGTTTCCGTGGGCAATGAACCCGCAGATGCACTGCTTGAAAAGTTGACGCCCAGGCTCGATGCGCTAAAAGTCGGCCCCTACACTGATGAGAATGCTGAAATGGGTCCAGTGGTCACACCCGATGCAAAAAACCGTATCGAAAGCTATATTGATAAAGGCATGGAAGAGGGAGCAATCCTGGTTCGTGACGGACGTGGTCTGCAGATTGCGGGGCATGAACTAGGGTGTTTTGTGGGCGCGACCATTTTTGATCATGTGAAAACGGATATGTCCATCTATCGAGAGGAGATCTTCGGGCCAGTCCTGTGCATCGTCAGGGTCGAGAGTTATGAAGAGGCGGTCAGAATTGTCAATGAACATGAATTCGGTAATGGAACCGCGATCTTTACCAAGGATGGCGATACGGCACGGGATTACTGCAATCGTATTCAGATCGGAATGGTGGGGGTTAATGTTCCGATACCAGTCCCGATGGCCTACCACAGCTTTGGTGGATGGAAACGCTCGCTTTTTGGTGATCATGCAATTCATGGGCCTGAGGGCGTACGGTTCTATACCAAGCTGAAAACCATTACTTCACGATGGCCATCGGGAATCCGGGCGGGTGCCGTGTTCAACTTCAGGCAAGGCGGCGAGCACTGATCGGGAATCAGACTTTGCAGGTCGATTTCAGCCGGAACCTGCTTGTGCGGTCCAGCAGGACCTGAGATCAACCAGACGGTCCGGGTAGTCGGTGGTTATGATATCGACTCCCAAATTCATCATGTCCTGCATATGCTGGATGCGATTGACTGTCCAGACGCAGACTTCAAGTCCTTGCTGATGCGCTTTTGCAAGTAGACTGGCATCAATGTCTACAAAGTTCGGGGACCAGGCATTGGCACCCAGATCAGCGACAAGGCCAGGCAGGTCATCTAGTCTGCCGTAACCCTCCGGTGGGTTTGGGGCAGGATACGGGTAGCGCTTTGCATCTCCTGAATACTCATAGTGGCTACCCTGATCGCTTAACAACCCAATCCTAATATCCGGTAGTCTGGACTTGATGCCAAGCGGCAATCGCCAGTCAAAACTCTGCACAAAAGCCCGATCAGCAATACCGAGATTCAGGATCTCCCCGGTTGCGATTTCGATATATTGCTCAACCGGAGGAGACAATGAAGCATCATTAACGGTGCTTTTCAGTTCGATGTTAATCTCAATGTTGGCATCCATTTCCCGGAGTAGATTGACGACGTCTTCAAGCGATGGGATAGTTTGTCCATCACAAGGTGTCTGCTCGGGGAATCTGGCAAAATATTCCGAGTCTGGGTTGATTCGCCCAACGTCGTATCTAGACAGATCGATTGCCTTGAAAGTCCGGATTGGAGATTCCTCTTCAACCCATAATCCATTTGTGTCTCGAGTGATTGCCGGAGAAAGTGTGGGGTCATGGTAAACAATCAGCCGGTCGTCCCTGGAGACCCACACATCAATTTCAACGGCATCAAGGCCCAGTCTAGCGGCAGATGAGATGGAAAGCAGCGTGTTTTCGGGGTAGAGTCCCCGCGCTCCCCGGTGTCCGTGGATTCTTGGTTTTTGCGGTATATCTAGGTTTATGGGTTGATTCCGTGCCAAAAGGGCTGGTTCTCCTGCAAAAGCCCTGGCGGATTTTTCGACAATTGTTTACTCGCCGAGTTCAAGGCGAACCTGACGTGCTTTCTCAATCAGGAAATTGATTACATCAATCAGGTTTTCGTGATTTCCGGCATGAGACACTGATGTCATGTACCGTCCATCAATGATGATGGTCGGGACACCGGTAATGCCATATTGACGGGTCATGACTTTTGAGAAATTAATTTTGCTGTCGATCGCAAAAGAGTCAAAGGTATTGACGATATCTTCACTGCTTACGCCATATTGCTCAGCCCAGGTAGCCAGACTTTCCTTGTTTCGGAAAGAGCGTCTTTCATCATGAATGGCATGAAACATCATGCTATGCAGTGGCTCGATCTTGCCCAGAGCCTCGAAGGTATAGAATGCCCGTGCTGAAAATTCATTGCGTTCCGCATTGAAGTAGACCGGCATGGGGATATATTCGGCGGTGTCCGGTTTGGTCTTCAGCCATTCACTGATGACCGGATGTAGTCGGTAACAATGCGGGCATTCATACCAGAATACTTCAAGCACCTCAATCTTGTCTCCGGTTTGAACCGGTTGGACCTGCTCAAGCTCAGTATAGTGTCCGTCCTTGATGAAGGCTTCTTCAGGTTGAGTGCTCTGGGAGAGTGCCGGGCCAGTCAACGCAAGCATGGCCAGAATACCGAAAACGGCGATTAAGGCTGGTTGAACTACAGGTTTTAGAACGTCATTCATTGTCGGATACAGGACCAGTGATCGGGGTGGTTAATGCAGGTTTCAGGTTGAAGGTTTGAACTGTTGTCCAAGCCATGCCGGGACACCGTCGAAACTTCGATTACCCATGCAAATAATAACGCTATTGTCTGCCAAGTGCAATTGCAATGCTTCAAGAACCTGTTCACGGTTCCGACAGGTGAGGGTCGGGATCATAGTCTGCATTGCATCAGGATTCCAGGCAAGTTCCCGGGGCGCATAGAATATCACCTGATCAGCGCTTCTCAAGGAGCGGCCCAAGGCATCGCCATGCATCCCGCAAGACATGGTGTTTGAACTGGGGTCGATTATCGCTATCACCCTGGAATTCGGATGCTTGCTTCGCAAGGCATCGAGAGTGACTCGAATGGCCGTAGGGTGGTGGGCAAAGTCTTCGTACAGGAAAAGGGACTCGGTCTTGTTGATGCATTCCAGACGTCGTTTCGCGGGAATGAATCCTTCCAGGGTAGTGGATGCCTTATCGATTGCCACCCCGGTAGCATGAGAAGCCGCAATCGCAGACAGTGCATTTCGCAGGTTATGCACCCCTATGCACTGCCAGTCCACATAACCGGCTTTCTGCCCCTTGTTGTAGATGTCAAATTTGGAATGATCGTGAGTCAGTGCCTGGGTATACCAGTCAGCCTGATGTTGACGCAACGAGGCGAGTTCGACCCGACTCCAGCAACCCATGTCCAGCACATCCATAATGTTACGATCGTCCCGGTTGGCAACTACTACTCCATTGGGTGGAACAATTCTTAAAAGATGATGATAC
>VXPI01000109.1 GCA_009839585.1 Gammaproteobacteria bacterium | reverse complement strand
TTCCCTCTCCATAGTGCGCTTTTGTCCGTGTCTGACCGCCATCGTCTGACGATGAAGGGGTTTGGTATCTTTTGTCATGGAATCGTCCCGAAAGAACCGTGAATGCGATAGATATAAAAAAACCGTCTTGCCAGCATTTGCTAACGAGACGGAATATGGGTTAAGTGTGACGCATGTCTCTTTAGCCGTATTTCTTCTTCGCCCGCAAGCTGATCTCAAATCGGCGCTTGTTGTATTGTCTTGCTTGAATCCCTTGATGTCAACATTTTGTGAAGGTTCACCGGATATGAGAGCGTGGTGAACCCGCACATGCCATTGAACGTTACTTTTGCTTCCTTATAATGGTCGAACAGTCAGCCACGATATATACGTAAGGGCCTGCAACTGGATCAGGTGCCCCCTCCAATGGAGTGCCTTCAACAATGTGCGTAACCAAACCCCACAGTCCCATATGTGGTGAGCTCGCACACACCCCGCCACCATGAAATTATTGGTTTATAACTGTCTTGCGGACTGCGTTGCATAACCCTTGTTGAAGCCTAGGCCATAGAGATTAAAGGTTGCCAAAAAAATCTACCTCGAATAGCGTGGCTTGCAGTTGCTGGTATGTTTAGAAGCAGTATTTCTGTGGGGGAGATGTTTTTTGCTGGAGCACGGTAAATCTTCAATATAATTGCAGGACAAAATGCAGATAACCTTCATGCTAATAAGTTATGAATAAGAACCAGACAAGGCTCGATCAAGCCTAGAAGTTAATGCGAGCGACCTAGAGGAACGAGCCAACCCTGACAATATGCCTGCAAGCAGTAGCAAAAGTGCAGGAAGAATCCCTGCTATTGTCAGCGAATCACCGACAGCCTGCCTTAAACTGACAACTTCAAAATCGTGAATCAACCTGAAAGTATAGCCTGCTCCATCGTCTTGCTCGGACAATTCAATCCTGCAATCTTTCACCCTGCCTGGCTGGAAGCGAAAGGTATCGAAACTTTGGGAACCGCCGCATATGATGGCGATTTGCTCACTCACCGCGATGTAGCAAGCTTTTCAATTGATGATCGTTCCTATCATGTTCGGCCTGATCGATTCCAGATTGAAACCCCTGCACCTCCCTGGGTAACAATTTTGGACATTACGATCAAAATATTTGCAGAGCACCTGATGCATACGCCAATTACTGCATTCGGTGTCAACCGTACGGTTCACTTTAGATTGTCCAACATATCCTCACGAATTAAACTTGGCCGGATGCTTGCGCCAATTGAACCATGGGGAGAGTACGGCCAAGGAATGGTCACGGATGACGTTGGGCTTACGGGAGGGCTGCAAAGTTTGGTGATGCGACAAATAAATCCTGTGCCGGACGAGTATTCTTCGGAAACCAGTGTAACCATCGAACCATCTGTCAAGATCTCAGATCATACGGGTGTCTATATGCATGTCAACTGTCACCATGCATTAAAAACTTGCCGGGAGAACATGGAAGTGGGCAGGCAATGAACTTGCTGGCAGATCGCTTCGAAATTGCCGAAAACGAGGCCGTAAACATAATTGACGCCATGATGAAAAAAGGATGGAGGAACTATGAATACTCCGCTAAGCAGCGTTGCTTTTGATGATCAAAACGGGAGTGCTGGGCATTCCCGCATTGAGCAGGCGCAAGATGATTATGACATCAGAAAGGCCAGTTCCAGTGTTCTGGATATTATTCACTCTGAAAGCCATGCGTGGCAAAGCCACTCCGGAACAGGCAGCTTTGCTCAATTTCCCCCCAGCGCATTGCCCCGGGAGGCTGGGCAAGCAGTTGGCCGGACTGGCACTGAAAAAATTGTTCCATTGGTTAACGGTGTCTTTACTAACAAGCCAATGGCAAAGCCAGGAAGGACATTAATTCCGATAACAGAGTGGGAAGGCTACGTTGATGGCATTTCGGATGACAAGTTTTCCGTGAAAGTGGTAAATATTCGTTCAAAATCTTCAGTACCCGTCGATGAGGTTACTTTCGACAAGGATGAGATAAGTGAATACGATCGGCCGTTGCTCAAGGAAGGCGCAATTGTGCGCTGGATTATCGGCCGCGAGCGACTGGATACGGGTCAAGTACGAAATGTGTCAGAGTTGCATTTCCGCAGGCTTCCCGCCCATTCAAAAGAAGATTATAAACGTGCTCATGAAGAGGCATCTGCTTTGCTGAAGGGAATTAATTGGGATAATGAAGCCGAATGCTGATGAGGTTGAAGTCACTATATTTGGCCCTGGATATGGAGAATGCATGTATGGAGAATGCATGTATGGAGAATGCATGGTTATCCATATTGGTTCTGGAAAATGGGCAATAATCGACTCGTGCCTGGATGATGCAGACGAGCCAGCCTCTCTGGCTTATTTACGAGGTCTGGGCGTATCGGTGGAATCGGATGTAATTTCCGGCAGGGCTAGCCACTGGCATGATGATCATGTGAAAGGTTTGGCGAAAACGATAGCCGAATGTCAGTCGGCAAGGTTTTCCTGCGGAGCAGCCCTGCAGGCAGCAGAGTTCGTTGCTTTCCTTTACGCTCATGAAATGCAGCCAGTGAAAAAACTCGATATGGGAGGAACAGAACTTCTTGAGTGTTTGAAAATTTTAAAGGCATCCAAGCGTGCCATAAAACCTCTCGTTGAAGATACGTTGATCTTTGATTTTGACCGGGGAGACCTAGATCACTGTTTGCGTGTTGAGATGCGTGCACTGTCTCCGTCGGGCAAACAGTTTGAGGACTTTATCAGGCGGATTGGGAACTTTCCGGAAACCAGTGAAAAACAACCCAAAGGCAGAATATCCGATCCCTCACGCAACCACCTTTCAGTAGCAATGCTCTTGACTGTCGGTGATCAAGGCGTATTGTTCGGAGCGGATCTGGAACAGGTCGCTGATGTAAAAAAGGGGTGGAACGCTGTTGTTGACAACCGAAGGGGCAGAGGACCACGCTCTCACGTGTTCAAGGTTCCGCATCACGGATCACATGACGCACACAACGACGAAGTCTGGAAAGAGATGGTTACTGAACAGCCATGGGCGGTAGTAACTCCGTGAAGAAGAGGAGGAAGCAATCTCCCGCGAGATACTGACGTGACACGACTGAAAAGCTATACTGGCAAATGCTATATCACCAGTACCAAATTGCCTTCAACCAAAGGGCGTTATGACCGGGATACTATCAAGATGATTCGCAACAGAAGGCAGATGCTCAGCCCTTCGGTCTATTCCGGAGGCCGGGTGACTATTCGGTGGACCGCTGATTACACACTGCCGGATGTTGAACTAGCGGGCGGGGCTGAGGCCATTTGAACCGGGGAAGCCAGCTATTGTCTTGCCGAGTGTCATTGCTTGCTGCAATTGTGCGCAAGCGGTGGATAGTAGAATATCGAGTGCACAAATTCTACAACGTTTGAGAATGGGAGATTCCACACTGTGCAAGTACACCACATTAATGAGACTACCGGGATCCGGCAGTCATAAATCGCCGAGGTCTGGATTCGAAAATATTAATGAAGAAGAATGCTACTATCCTGGAGGTTCCAGCCTCAAAAGCTTACCGTTTCCATGGTCAAAGGCAACGATATCAATTATGGGGGTTGCAGAAAATATGAATACATCCGGTTTTTTCGAGAAAACATGGTCAAACGGCAGTCCTTCGGAAACCGGGTCTCCGGTTACGGACTCAAGGTCACGAAGCGTGACCGTGACCTCTACTTCAGCCAGTCCATCAAGACTGTCACGCTCCTTGTCCCCTTCCGGGACGGACCTCGCAGCGTAGAAGTCAACGTCGACAAGAAGTCATTTTGGAACGGTTGCCGGGAACTGATTTTCAGGGATATCGGTCAATGGCTTATCGAGAACGGTCTGGAAACCTGGCCTCCAGGTAAGCCACACCGGATTCGCCGGTACGCATCTCGGAGCATGAGTTCGAGCTGAGTCGAGACTGACTGCGGAACGGTATCAGAAAACTTGTTTCCCCCGTTGGGCAAGTGCTTCCAGTCGCCCGTATCCGGAAATCATGGGCCTTTCCTAACCACCTGAAAGCCTAGTTTCCCTAGGTGGCGCCTTGCTTCTCCTGCTGTAAAGGTTCCCCTGCCTGAAGGAAGTGGCCCAAGCCCAGAAAGTTTGTGGGCGGCACGAAGAATCAGCTTCTGATCATAATGTTTGCCCTTGTGGCATATATACCAGCAAATGGATTTACCGCTCGGTCCCGAGCTGTAGCGTTCCAGCATGACATCCCGTCCGAGTCGGTCGAACTCCTGTAGAGAAAGAAGTACCATGTCCCTGTTTATGTCCCTGTATGCCATTTCCTAATTACCATTTAACATAAGCCATGTTTCAGGAGTCTTTCAGGCAGGGGCGGCGTCCTCAGGGCAGCATAGGCAAGCCTCGGGATCAGGTCTGGCAGACTGGAGCGGCGATTGAAGCGGTATTCGAATTCCGCCAGGCAGCGCTGGGCATATTTCGGCTTGAAGGAGTGACAGGAACTGCGAAGCGCGGTCTTCAGGTTGCCCAGTATGGTATTCACCCAGTAAAACTCGGGTTTTTCGACCGATGCACGTCCACCTCCAGTGATCACCGCCTCATGGGTGCATCCGGGTTGCGCAACCGCCTCGAAGCATTTCAGGCCGTCAGAAACCACATGCACGCCATCGCCGAGGTGCCGTTTCGCCCACTGGGTCATCTCCGGGCTGCGAAACCCCTTGACCACGCTGAACTTGACGCGCTGCGGACGGCCTTCCCCGGAAGTCTGCACGGCAGCCACGAACGGCGTCTTGCCGCCGCTTCGCTCGCCGCCGAGACAGGCATCGTCCATCTGCACCAAGCCCGAAAGACGCTGCTGCTCGCCGCGCTCGACCATCACCTGCATCAGCTTGTGCTTCATGCGCCATGCCGCGTTGCAGG
>VXPI01000106.1 GCA_009839585.1 Gammaproteobacteria bacterium | reverse complement strand
TTGTTTTCATTCATGAATAATACCACAATCCCCCTTTTCTGGCAAGCACTATCTACGAAAGCCCCCTTGAATTTGCTCCGACATACTCTGACTAGTT
Organism: Gammaproteobacteria bacterium; assembly: GCA_009839585.1. Classification (GTDB taxonomy): domain Bacteria; phylum Pseudomonadota; class Gammaproteobacteria; order Arenicellales; family Poriferihabitantaceae; genus Poriferihabitans. The sequence goes on along the minus strand of VXPI01000106.1, from coordinate 4,828 downwards.
TCTCCATGCTGACAATTGGCCTAGGCGGTGTTTGGGCCCAGGATTCCTCAATATGGATCGGAGAGATGCATAATTGCACAGAACTCAAGATTCCCGAGTTTGACGAGGCTATGACTCGCCAGGAGAAGGTGGCAATTCTGGATACCCTGTTAAATGACGTACTGAACCGAACAGGTGGATGCGAAACCGTAGCCTCCAGTTCTGCCAGCGGAGGTTCAGGAAGTGCCAGCGGACAGTTGCGTGGGGCATCGCAAGCAAGCTCGGCATCAACCGGAATCATGGAACGCGAAGGATCAGAAGAGTCGCAGGCCGGATCTGAAATGGAGCAAGCGGCAACAGAATCAGCATCATTGAATGACAGCCCGAATGCCGAATCACAATCTGGGGGTCAACGCCCTCCACAGGATAATGGCAAGACTCCCGAAGATATTCCGCCTGTCGACTCCGATTCAGTGATTGAACGGCAACTTCGCGAGCTGGCAATTGCCGAAACCGATCCGGTAAAACAAGCCAAGTTGTGGAATAAGTACCGGGAATACAAGGGATTGCCAAAAAAACTGGGGACTTTTTCATCTCCGAAAACCTCTTCCGAGAAAAAAGCAGAAAAGGTAGTGCTCAAGAAAACTCAAAATAATCAGTTTCTTGCTTCGGGCCAGATCAATAACCAACCTGTTGACTATTTGGTTGATACCGGAGCAAACACGGTTGCTATACCTATCGATTTGGCGAGGAAGCTGTCTTTAGATCTTGGCGAGCTGGTCAAAGCCAATACGGCGGGCGGGGAAGTTCAGGTTTATACAACAACACTTGATAGTGTTCAGTTGGGCGATATAACGGTTACCAATGTTAGCGCACTTGTCAACCCGAAAATGCACAGTCATAAGGGAGATAACGTCCTGCTTGGGATGAGTTTTCTTGAGCATCTCGATCTTAAAATGAAAGACGATGAGATGATTTTGGCTCGACGGAATCAATAGTTTCCACATTGACTGTGACTTGACAAAAAGAATCATGAGAATACACAAGCAGAATATCCTGAAAAGAACCTCCCGTCTGCTAATGACGGGTATTTTCCTCATCCTGATAGGCTGTGGCGGCGGGGCAGCCGTAAATCAGGACTATGAGTCGACATCTGCCGCAAACCAGGTCGGTCCAGCAGCATCAACCTCGAAAGCAGGAACCACCGAAAAGACATCCGAATTGCGGCCTCTTGAAATCGCGGTACTGCTGTTTGACCCGAATATCCCCGAAAACCCTGCTGATCTTGAGAAATTTGAAATCTGGCCTGAGTTGCGCAGGGTGGAATCGAACCGCTTTGCACTAAACCTGAAAGCAAGTCTGCAGGATACCAATGCAGTCGGGCGGGTTCGTGTTGTGCCAGGCAATGACGCAACATCCGACTTATACGTGGCTGGGAAGATTCTCAAATCCAATGGCGAAGATGTCGAAATTCATGTTACCTGCAAGGATATATCCGGGCGCAAATGGTGCGACAAGAAATTCAAGCATCGAGTGCATGAATCGTTCTACCGTGATTTGCGAAACAAGGGCAAAGATGCTTACGAACCGGTTTTTGTGGCCGCCGCAGACTACATCATTGAAAAACTCAGAAAGAGTGATGCGGCGTATCTGCGAGGGTTGCCTACACTGAAGGAAATCCGGTTTGGAAACAGTATTTCCACTGAAACCTTTGCAAAATACCTGGATTACAAGGCAAGACATGTCGAGTTGGCTTCCTTGCCAGCCAGTAACGATCCCATGCTCAAACGTATTCGCAATATCCGCATTCAGGATCAATTGTTTGTGGATCGGCTACAGGCACAGTTTGAAGATTTCAATTATCAGGTTGATGACAGTTATCGTGTCTGGCAAGAACAGAGTCTTCATGATGTCAGGACTGCCCGGGAATTGCGACGTAAAGCTCAGGGGAAGAAATTTCTCGGCGCACTACTCCTGCTGGGAGCTGCCGTAGGTGCTGCCAATGCAGACTCCAGTGCCGAGGAAGTTGCGACTGCAGCAGCTCTGGTTGGCGGTGCAATGACATTGTCACAGGGGTTTCAGAACAGCAATGAAGCAAAGTTCCACCGTGACTCCATCAACGAGATTGGTCAAACAGCAGATTCCGCTGTTGCACCACATGTCATTCGTTTCGAGGAAGAAACAAAAGAGCTGAAAGGTACTGCCGATGAGCAATATCGGCAGTGGATCGAGCTGCTCCGGGAAATCTACCTGCTGGAAGAAACGCCACAAGTGCAGCTTTAATCTGTTGACCTTGATGCCGCTCGAGATTTTTTGGGCGTCATCAGTCATATGAACATGTACCGGATTTCGCAATACTTCCTGTGTCTGTACTTGCTGATGGCATTGAATCCTGTTGCCGTGGCCCGGACTAGTGACCTGAATGACACTTCTCAATCCCCCGACCATGATTCCAGAATAAACGAGCGGTTCCGGAATATAACAGGCTCTTCGAAAGAATCGTCTATACAGATCGCACAAGCCTCCGGCCCTCGTGAACGTTTCATCGAGGAATACCGGCGATACCTTGAGGAAATTGAACCGCAATTGGCAGAATTGAATCTGCATGATTGGGCACCAATAGCGCTATCTCATATCCTTGAACAGGTTGAATCTGCACGCGAACAATTTCAGATAGGAGATTATCAGTCGGCTTATATCAGCATGAACAATGCGATCATGGATGTGGATGCTATTTCAGATGAATACCAGTCCCGCTTGGCAAGCTTCATTGAAAACGCGAATCAGGCCTATCGGGAAGGGCGATTCCAAGAGGCAGGTCAACAGATCAATGGCGGTCTTCGGCTTGATGCAGATCATGTTGAATTGACTAGGCTTCAATCAAGGCTTCAAGTAGTTGAACAGGTCAATCAACTGCTGATTGGAGCAAATCAGGCAAAAATGGCTAACCGGAAAGATCGGGAATTTGCTCTTTTGGAAAAAATCCTGCGTCTTGACCCACGGCATCCGGAAGCGAAAAAACGCATCGAAGACCTAACAGCAGAGAAACTCCATCAAGCCTATTCCGATGCGGTTGCCACAGCAGACCGGGCGCTTGATGACAGAAACATCCAAAAAGCAAGGAAGCATATGCAGATGGTCAACCAGTTGAAGCCGGGCAATCAGGATGTCAAGCGATTGCAGGATCGGATTCTGGAGATAGAAGCCGAGCAGAAATACCTGGAGCAAATCATGCTTGCCATAACGGCAGTCGTTGAAGATGACTGGTTCGCTGCCGTTGGGCATTATGAGCAAGCACTCAAAATGAGACCATTTGACGCGTTTGCTGCCGAGGGTCTCGGGAGTGCCAAAGCCATGATCGGGAGGATTGAATCCTTGAAGCAGGCGCTCAAATATGAAAAACGATTTGTACACGACCATTCTGTCAAGGCTGCGCATAAACTTCTGACCGACACCGAGCCCTTTCTGGATCATAGCGAGCAACTCAGAGAGTTGCATTTCGAGATAATGTCCAAATTGGAAGCCTACAACATGGAAACAGAGGTCACAGTAATTTCTGACAATAAAACCAATGTTGTTGTGAAAGGAGTCGGCATTGTTGGGAGTATTTCCCGTCATGCTGTTCTCCTGAAGCCCGGAGACTATCAATTTGAGGGGGCCAGAGATGGCTACAAGTCAATAATTGTCCCCGTGACCATTTCTCCAGGCGATGGCCCGATTGAAGTTGAGGTGATTTGTAGTGAACGAATCTAATCCAATATCCAGCGAAATTGAACGGTCAATTCATCAGGCACAGCGTGGTTCTGTACTGAAGATGGTTGTAGCTACAGTCATCTTTCTGGGTATCTTGATCGTAGTAATTCTTCTTCTGTACTATCCAAGGTCGGTGACGGTACAAGTTATCCCGGAAGAAGCCAAAGAGTTAGCCGATTACTCGATTTCGGAAGGTCGGGCGATATTCATATCCAATAAAGCCGTCTTGATCGGGGATCAGGCAACCGCCGAGATTTCAGCACCGGGTTTTATTTCTGAAACGGTCTGGCTATCAACGGATCAGAAGACTGTCAACGTAGAATTGACCCCTCTTCCCGCACGAATTGTTTTGACCGCCCAGCCAGCATTGCCGGATATCGAGTGGAGCCTTAACGGTTCCCCAGCATATCGCGGAGAGATTCTAGATCTTGAGACAGACCCGGGAACCCTGGTTGTGGGAGTAAACCACCCGTACTATCGGCCTGAAAGTGTTGAAATTGAGTTACCCAACGGGAAAACGGTCGAGCAAACCATTGAATTGGTACGGGCCTCTGGCAAACTCAGCCTCAATTCGTTTCCCAGGGGAGCAGCGGTTTCCATCAATGGTGAAACTATGGGCCAGACGCCACTTGTTCTGGACGGCATTGAAAGTGGAGTTCTGGATATCGAGCTAAAACTCAAGGACCATCTTCCGGTTCGAGACAGAGTGTCCATCACCAATAAGAATGATGAGGTGCTTCGCGATTACATCATGCAGATTCAGTCAGCTTCGCTTGAAATTAACGTTTCTCCAGCCAATGGCGATCTCACCGTGAATGGCAAGTCGGCCAAGCCAGCATCATCGATCTCACTACCACCAGGAATAGAACACCTCATTCGCTACCAAAAAAAGGGGTACATGTCTCAAAATTCCTCGGTTGTTCTGGCCCCCGGGGAAAATAGGTCGGTCCAGCTTGAACTGGCCGAAGAGAAGGGACAGATAACGATCCGCTCAAGTCCATCTGCAACCCTGTTCATAGATAACAAGGAAGTGGGCATGACTCCTCAAGTACTCGAATTACAGACAGTCGAGCATACTGCCAGACTTGTACTTTCC
>VXPI01000313.1 GCA_009839585.1 Gammaproteobacteria bacterium | reverse complement strand
GTCCAGGTTCAAGACGGAATCTTGCTTAGAATCAAGGAAGTTGTAGATCGTGAATCTACTGTAAGCAGGGTCAAGTCACTTTTAGCAAAAATGCCTGTATCTGACCAATACACAGGACTCTCTGAAGATGAAATCATGGAAGACGTAATCGCAGATATCAAAGCTTACCGTAGGGAGCGACGTGCTGGCAAATAATGAGGGTGGTATTGGACTGCAATGTCTTAATTTCTAGGAGTTTTTCGAATGGTGCACGCCGGAAAGTAATCGATAGGTCTGTAGAGCATCACCAAATTATACTTTCTGATCAGATTCAGCCCGAATATTTAATGGCCACGGGAGAGGTCGCACCTCGAAATTGAACTGGAGATCCAAAGAGAAATATTTTCCCCTGAAAAGGGCCATTTAGGGAACGTTAACATTATCAGAATCCTATATCATGCTTCCCATCCTCAAATTTCTGAATTCGAATGACCTCAAGTAGTATAGACAAGGCAATTGCAAACCTTTTGAAGTGGGTGGGAAGGCCGGAATGGAAACAATGCAGTGCCGATGTGTACCTTGAGCATCTCAACCTGATCGCTGGACAACTCGATACTTCCGTGGAAGAACTGCTCGAGTTGATAGGGACAGGGCCAGTCTGGCATGCTCTGGAGATATTTATCACGGAAGATTTCTTTACAACCTGGTTTGAGAAAGAAGATGGAGAACTGGTGAACATCATACAGGATTACCTGAAAAGGCGTGGCTGGAAAGAGTCGGTTCCCGCCCGAGTCTATCTGGAGGCACTCAGGGATTCCATACCTTCCCTGTATGAGGTCATTGAAATCAATCCCGGAATAAGCATGAAGCTGAAGGACCTGATCGGCGATGATGGAACAATCGTGGTTCTGGAAAAAAGTGCAACCAAGGATCTGGTCAAGTGGGATTGTCTGGCAGCGCGAGTGATCACCATGAACAGACGCCATTATCTGACGGGGGGTCCCCTACGATTTTCACAGAAGATGTCGAGAAATTTTCTGGACTGTTACGAAAATTATCTGGATTTGTATAAACAGCAGACGGATTCCCAGGAAACCATCGAACAAAATATGCCACTGCTGTTGTCGTCCTTCTGGGCGGCTGCGGTGTTTATAAGAACAATGGCCCCAATGCCGATTTTCCAAAATACGGATGATGAACCGATCCTGCTCAGCGAGGCGCATTTTCCGGTTCTGGGGGACATGATGGAGGTGGCCGCCATTCTCGAAAAAATCCCGGAGCTTGTGAGAGTGCCGGAAAATGAAGAGGCCGAAGAACCCGGAAGAGAAATGGCATGGTCATGGGTTGCTCCGGGAGATCCGAGCCATCGATCACTACAGCGTGGTAAGAGGGACACCCTGCCGGAAGAAATTACTGAAGATACCGATGAAGAGATCGGCTTGACTGGGCTCGGCTATGTCGTACTGAAAGCCGAAACCATGATTCTTGATACCAATTCAAGAGAACGCTGTGAGAGAGGACAGGACTTGCTCGAATCCCATCTGGGCGAACTCGTTGGTCGAGCGGTGACAACGTACAAGGATATTTATAAGTTGATGGAAGATGCAGACAGGTCGCCCCCCGCTAATGAGATCAAGGAAGCGATTCCGAATGAAGTGGTGGAGCAGACGATGCATGACTATTATGACAAGCATTATCGCCGGGTGCTGGATGCGCCACTTGAGGCGTTGGGACATTTGACTCCGAGAGAGGCGGCGAAGAGATCCCTCGAAAGTCGATATGATGTGATCGACTGGCTGAAAGAACTGGAAAATAGGGAGCAGCGTCTCGCATGGGAAGAGGGAATTGCATCCTATGATACTTCATGGATGTGGCAGGAACTCGGGATTCAGGAGCCTGGCTGATATCGTCCAAGCCAGTCACAATCTTTCCACAGAAGGAAGAAGGCAGAGTATGGCAGTAGTGGGTGGCGCCAGAACTTCATCCCGTTTCTCCAGTACTGGGAGGATGATCGCCTGACGTTTCCAGCTACTGCAGGTTCGGGACTATCCCGCCGGCGGGAGAAAAGTAGCCCTCGACAACCGGGTGCTGAACGCCATCGCACAGGCCACAGGCGGCTCTACACTCCCCGGAGGGGCGACGCCCTTGGTCACTGTCCCTGACGATGAGGGCTGGCCGGGATACCCGAAAGGTCCCCCGTATGGCGGAAAGTGGAACACCGCGCCCTGCTGTGGCAGGGTGAGTTGTGCATTCGACTGAAAACACGCGGCATCGCGAAGCAGCGATATTCAGACTGGACCACTGCCTGGCCCTTGTCTGGAGTTAACATCCTGTTGCTCATACGAACTTGTGCAGAGTTACCCTGTTTGGGATATTTACGGCTCCGGTTATGCCGATTGTCACTGCTTCGGAGTGACGGGGGATGTCATACGCCATGGAAATACGGGATGGCCTGTACTTCGGACCGGAACTCATGACGCCATTCGGTGCTCCGTAACTGAAAATTTCGAATCCAGAGGCTGAGTCCCTGTCTCAAAGTCAGAACTGCTCCTCTTCCGTTGACCCCGACAACGCAGTTACCGAAGAGCTGCCGCCCTGAACAGTCATCGTGATGTCATCGAAATACCCAGCCCCCACTTCCTGCTGGTGAGCAACGAAAGAATACCCCTTTCCATCTGCGGCAAATTCGGGTTCCTGGACCTTCTCGACATAGTGCTTCATGCCATTACCCTGAGCATACTCATGGGCAAGGTCAAACATGTTGTACCACATGCTGTGAATACCGGCCAGGGTAATGAACTGGTATTTATAACCCATGGCTGCAATTTCATCCTGGAAATTGGCGATATCGTGGTCGTTCAGATTACGCTTCCAGTTAAAGGACGGCGAGCAGTTATAGGCCAGCAGCTGATTCGGATGTGTGGCCCGCACAGCCTGTGCAAACTCCCGGGCAAAGCCGAGATCCGGTGTACCGGTCTCACACCATACCAGATCCGCGTATTCCGCATAGGCCACGCCCCTTGAGATTGACTGTTCAAGACCATTATTCACTCGGAAGAAACCTTCAGCAGTGCGCTCTCCGGTAAGGAAGGATCGATCCCGGTCATCCACATCGGAAGTCAGAAGGCTGGCTGCTTCCGCATCGGTTCGGGCCAGAATAATCGTGGGCACCCCAAGCACATCCGATGCAAGCCTTGCGGCAACCAGTTTTTGAACTGCTTCTTCAGTAGGCACCAGAACCTTGCCGCCCATGTGACCGCATTTCTTGACAGCGGCGAGCTGGTCTTCAAAGTGGATTCCAGCCGCACCATTCACAATCATGTTGCGAGCGAGTTCGTATGCATTCAGTATTCCGCCAAACCCAGCCTCGGCATCAGCAACGATCGGCAGAAAGTAGTCAATGTAGCTGGAATCTCCCGCCTCGATACCCCGTTGCCACTGAATTTGGTCAGCTCTGGCAAAGGTATTGTTGATACGCCTGACTACCGTCGGTACCGAGTCATAAGCATACAGCGACTGGTCCGGATACATGGTTTCCGAACTGTTGTTATCAGCAGCAACCTGCCATCCAGACAAATAGATTGCCTCGATACCGGCCTTGGCTTGTTGCAGGGCCTGGCCTGCAGTCAAGGCACCCAGGCAATTCACATATCCTTTCCTTGCATCACCATTGACCAGTTTCCAGAGCTTCTCGGCACCATTTCTGGCATAGGTATATTCGGGTTGCACGGAACCCCTCAATCGAACGACATCTTCCGCTGAATAGGTGCGGTGAACATCTTTCCATCTGGGATTGGTATCCCACTCTCTCTGCAAATTTTGAGCCTGCTCTTCTCTGGTCATGCGAAATACTCGTAAAAGGTAAGGAGGTAGCGATTATAATTCCGCTTGGAGGAATTGGATATAGTGTCTTTTTCAATTCAAAGGATTAAATTATTTAATGAAAAACGGAATATGTATCTACAAATTGCAATAATCCTGTCTGCTCCCATCGCCCAAGTTATGGCCAGTCGTTGTTTCAGCCAAATCTGGAGCTACGGAGACAGGATGTATGGTTGCCAGTCAGGATCACAGGTATTTCAGAAGAAGCCGTGAATTTCAGAAACAGGAAAATTGTCTCAAGACCAGAGGTCAGGGATATTGGAAAGGGTTGTCCACCGGGATTGATGCCAATTCAATCGGAGTTGATGAGGCGATTGTTCTGGCACAGGGGAATCCAGGATGAACAGGAACTGGACTATTCCCTGACAAACATGCTTAATCCCAAGACCCTGCACAATCGGGAAGCAGCTACGGAAATATTGTCACGGGCCATCATTGAAGACAGTCGCATCATGATTGTGGGCGATTATGATGTTGATGGAGCAACCGCCACCACACTCGGTATTCGGGTTCTCCGTGCATTTGGCGCAAAGCATGTTCAATACATTGTGCCAGACCGGTTCAAGCATGGTTACGGACTATCGAAAGAAATCGCAGAAGAGGCCCTCAGGCAGGAACCGGAACTGGTCGTCACAGTCGACAATGGGATTAGCAGCATTGAAGGGGTGAAAACTCTCAAGAATCAGGGAGTCAAGGTATTGATAACGGATCATCACTTGCCCGGGGAAAATCTTCCCGAAGCCGATGCGATATTGAATCCAAATCAGAAAGGCTGTCAATTTGGGAGCAAGAATCTTGCCGGAGTCGGAGTCATGTTCTATCTCCTGATCATGGTTCGTCGATCCCTCATCGAGAACGGGTGGTTTGAAGCATCGGGACTGGAGCCACCCAATCTTGCAAATTATCTGGATCTGGTCGCACTCGGTACGGTCGCTGATGTAGTGCCACTGGACCGAAACAATCGGATTCTGGTCTCACAGGGCCTGTCGAGAAACCGTGCAGGCAAGTGCTGTTGGGGGATTATGGCCTTGCTTGAAATAACAAAACGCAAAACTGAAGAGGCGTTAT
>VXPI01000377.1 GCA_009839585.1 Gammaproteobacteria bacterium | reverse complement strand
CGCAAGGATATCGCCCTGCATATTCTGGATACGGCACCACCGGATGTGTTCAACCACAATCTGGAAACCGTGCCGAGGCTGTATAAACAGGCTCGACCGGGATCGGATTATCAATTCTCGCTAACCTTGCTGGAACGAGCCAAGAAACAGTGGCCGCAAATGCCAACCAAATCCGGCATTATGCTGGGCCTTGGCGAGACCCGCGGAGAAATCCTGCAGGTCATGCAGGACATGCGCAAGCACAACATTGATATGATTACGCTGGGGCAATACCTTCAACCGAGCCGCCATCACCTCGCAGTCCAGAAGTACTGGACACCCGAGGAATTTGATGAACTGGGCGAGTACGGCGATCAACTCGGGTTTGCCAACGTTGCTTCCGGGCCCATGGTTCGTTCTTCCTATCATGCCGACTTGCAGGCTCACGAATTGGCTGGACAAACCAGAATCAATCCATGTTATACTTAACGGATAAATCAAATTGAGATAATCCATTCAAGAGAATCCGATTATCTCCTGTTGCTTACTTTTTATATTATCCGAAGGAGATTATACCTATGCTTAAATCCTTAAAGATCGCAGTCATAACTATTGCGCTATCTATCATCGGGCTTTCGGCGAATGCTGCTACGCTCGACGATGTCCAGGCACGCGGCGAATTGAATTGCGTTGTTACCACAGGCCTTGCCGGCTTTGCTGCACCTGATGAAAATGGGCGCTGGGACGGCTTTGATGTCGATTTTTGCCGCGCTGTTGCAGCTGCAGTACTTGGTGACGGTGAAAAAGTAAAATTCGTTCCATCCACCGGTAAAACCCGCTTCACACTGCTGAATTCCGGCGAAGGCGATATCCTGTTTCGCAATACAACCGAAACCATGAGCCGGGACGCTGACCTGAAACTGACCTTTCTTCCCATCAACTACTATGATGGGCAGGGATTCTTGATTCGAAAAGCAATGGGCATTAGTTCCGCCAGCGAGTTGAATGGGGCTTCAGTCTGCATCCAGACCGGTACCACAACCGAGTTGAACCTGGCCGACTATTTCCGGGCCAATGGCATGAGCTATGAGCCGGTAAATATTGAAACCAATGAGGAAGGGATCGCGAACTATTCAGGAAATCGATGTGACGTGTACACCACTGATGCTTCTGGACTTGCTTCAACCCGTGCTGCACTTGACGACCCTTCCGCTCACACCATTCTGCCTGAAATCATCTCCAAGGAACCTCTTGGTGGAGCCGTCCGGCACGGTGATGATCAATGGGCTGATATTGGCAAATGGGTAGTTAACGCAATTATTAGTGCCGAAGAGCTCGGCGTGAGCTCGGCCAATGTCGGAGAATTGTGTGCCGCGGCCGGTGACAACCCAAGCATCAACCGCTTGTGTGGTACTGAAGGAGATGCCGGATCCTGGATCGGTCTTGACAGCAAGTGGGCTGTGCGGGCTATCGAACAAGTCGGCAACTATGGAGAGATTTTCGAGCGTCATATCGGCCCCAATACTCCTCTGGCACTTGAGCGTGGCTTGAACGCCCAGTGGACTGATGGTGGCATTCTGTATGCCGCACCGATACGGTAATCGGCCCGTTCCCTTACAAAGTCATCTTTTGTGACTTTGTGCAAAATTTTGACCGGAGCAGTCTGACGACTGCTCCGGCAAATATTGTGATTTGCCTGCTTCAGAGTGCATAATCATGCAACATGACCCTGAATACCACATCTGACAGTATGGGCAACTAACATGTCAGAAACAGTTGCTGTACCCCCCCAACGCAACGCCATCTCCCGTCTCTGGAACGATAAGGAGTCTCGTTCCGTAATTATTCAAGTCATAACTATTTCCCTGGTGTTTGCCTTTATGGCCTACATCATTCATAACGCCGTGGTTAACCTACAGGCCATCGGCAAGGGATTCAGCTACAACTTCCTCTGGCAACCATCGAGTTATGACATCAACCAGCATCTGATCGAGTACGATTCAAGGTCGACTCATTTCAGAGCCATGCTGGTCGGCATCCTGAACACCATTTTGGTGGCAATATGCGGGATCGTCCTGGCATCCATCGTCGGGTTTTTGCTTGGTGTCTTGCGCTTGTCCAAGAACTGGATCATCAATCGACTGGCCTATTGCTACATTGAATATGTCCGAAATGTACCAGTCCTTCTGCATATCCTATTAGTCCATGGACTGATTGTTCATGCATTTCCAGTCCCAAGACAGGCAATTTCCATCGGCGATGTGACCTTTATGACCAACCGGGGGATTTTTTCTCCAAAACCCATCTATGAGCCCCTGTTTCTGGTGGTTATTGCGCTGTTTTTACTGGCATTGGCATTTATGTGGTGGTTCCGGCGTTATGCACAGAAAGTCCAGGATGAAACCGGTCAGCACTATCCAGTGTTCTGGATCGGTCTCGGAACAGTCATCGGTGTACCATTGGTTTTCTTTTTCCTGCTGGGAAGTCCGATCACTTGGGATGTACCGGAGCTGAAAGGATTCAACTTCGCCGGCGGCATGGTGGTTCGTCCTGAATTTATCGCCTTGCTACTTGCACTGTCCCTGTACACGGCTGCATTTATTGGCGAAATTGTCCGTGCGGGAATACTTGGCGTCTATTATGGACAAACAGAGGCTTCTTATGCACTGGGCATCAACCGTGGGCGCACCCTGTCCCTGGTAGTTATTCCCCAGGCACTTCGCATCATTGTGCCTCCCTTGACCTCCCAGTATCTGAACCTAATGAAAAACTCTTCGCTTGCCGTTGCGATCGGGTATATGGATATCGTAGCCACCATCGGTGGAATTTCACTGAACCAGACTGGTCGAGAGATGGAGTGCATGATTATTGTGCTTACTCTCTATCTGGTGATGTCTTTGATCATCTCAATGATCATGAACTGGTATAACAGGCATATCAAACTGGTTGAGAGATAAAGGGTCGATAATGGAACAATCCGCATACAAGCCAGGCGAACATCCAAACCTCCCACCGCCTTCAAACACGGTAGGCCCCATTGCATGGGTACGAGCCAACCTGCTTTCCTCTCCAACCAATATCGTACTGACTGTCCTATCGGTCTGGTTTCTCTATGAAATCATACCCGCGACCCTGGAATGGGCGTTTCTGGATGCTGCATTTACCGGAGAGAGTCGGGATGAGTGTCGTGCAAAAGCGGGCGGTGCTTGCTGGGCATTTATCGGAGAACGCTTCAATCTGTTCACATACGGCTTTTATCCAGCTGATGAGCGCTGGAGAATCGATTTGACATTTGTCCTACTGTGTGTAGCCTTGCTCCCCGTACTTTGGGATCGTTGTCCGTTTCGCAAATACGGGCTGTATTTTGCATGCGCTTTTCCGTTTGTCGCTGGATGGCTGCTACTTGGTGGCTTTGGGTTGACGCCAGTCGGTACCGACGAATTCGGTGGCTTCATGCTGACTCTGGTAATTGGCGTCACAGGCATTACGTTCTCATTGCCGATTGGAATCATACTGGCTTTGGGACGGCAATCCGATATGCTGATCGTCCGTGTGTTCTCGATCTGGTTTATCGAGTTTTTTCGTGGCGTTCCACTAATTACCCTGTTGTTCGTTGCGTCGACCATGCTGAATTATTTTCTGCCGGCGGGAACCACATTCGATCTATTGCTTCGAGTACTGATCATGGTCACGCTGTTTGCTTCGGCCTACATGGCTGAAGTTATTCGTGGCGGGCTACAGGCACTGCCTCGCGGACAATATGAAGCAGCGGATTCGATGGGCCTCAAGTACTGGACATCCATGAGGCTGATCATTCTTCCTCAGGCACTCAAGATATCTATCCCCGGGATTGTTAATACCTTTATTGGACTCTACAAGGACACGACCCTGGTTATCATTATCGGGTTGCTGGATCCTCTAGGTGTGGGAAGATCTTCGCTTGCCGATACGAAATGGACAGGCCTTTCCAATGAAATGTACCTGTTTGTTGCAATATTCTTCTTCATCTCCTGTTTTGGGATGTCTCGCTATTCCCTCTACCTTGAGAAGAAGCTTGCGACCGGCTATGAACGTTAATGAGGTTTGGTTATGAACGAAACTGCTGATAAATCAAACGACAATCCAGAAAATGAAATTGTGATTGTCATTCGCAAGATGCACAAATGGTATGGACAGTTTCATGTTCTGAAAGACATTAATCTTAATGTTGAACGGGGAGAAAAAATCGTTATCTGTGGTCCTTCCGGCTCTGGGAAATCCACCTTAATTCGATGTATAAATCGACTGGAAGAACATCAGGACGGAGAAATCATTGTTGATGGCACTGAGCTCACCAACGATCTCAAGAATGTGGAACTGGTCAGACGTGAAGTGGGCATGGTGTTTCAGCATTTCAATTTATTTCCGCATCTCACGGTCCTCGATAACTGTACCCTCGCCCCGGTCTGGGTTAGAAAGGAGCCTCGGGAAGAAGCCGAAGCCACAGCCATGGAATATCTGGAGCGGGTCAAGATACCGGATCAGGCACACAAGTTTCCCGGCCAGTTGTCGGGGGGGCAACAGCAACGGGTAGCGATAGCGCGATCACTATGCATGAAGCCGCGCGTCATGTTGTTTGACGAACCAACCTCCGCCCTGGATCCCGAAATGATCAAGGAAGTACTTGATGTCATGATCGAGCTGGCCAATGGAGGAATGACCATGTTATGCGTAACCCATGAAATGGGCTTTGCAAAAACTGTAGCTGACCGAGTGATTTTTATGGATGAAGGAGAGATCATTGAGCAGAACAAGCCGCATGAATTTTTTGACAACCCGCAACATGATCGGACCAAGCTGTTTTTGAGCCAGATTCTCAATCATTGATATTGCAGAACAATCCATAATCACCGCAAACCATTATCATATATTACTGATAATTGTTCAATTTTGGTCTCATTACCGTTTACTGTATCCCATTC
>VXPI01000311.1 GCA_009839585.1 Gammaproteobacteria bacterium | reverse complement strand
AGCCGGTCCACCTGATCGGCATGGCGTTTGGGCGAAACAAGAGAAACCTGCTTGATATGCGTGTCGAGGGACTTTGACCTGCTGACCGAACCCCGAATGTGCCCTCCGGCAATGGGCCGGGCAGACTGCGGATTACGGGATCGGGCCGGCTGCCGCTGCCTGCTGCCAGCCGGGGTTCAACCAGGCATTTACAAATCCTGTTTGAAACAGTATTGACGCAGGCAGGGTACGAGTAGTTACACTTCAAGAATATCGGTTAAAATTTCCTGAAGACCAGATTCAAGTGCCAATATGTTACAGAAAGCACGAATTCGCACGGCCTGGAAATCGCACGACCGGACAATATCAATAGACGAACTGGCGAATGCATTCTCGGCCATCTGCTGGCGCATTGCCTTGTCCGCTGCGAAAAACCTCCATCAGCAGGATTTCGTCTATGTCAACGACGAACAACGCCTGGCAGTCGTCCGGGAATTCCTGTTCTTCCAGATTCACCTATCCGACCGGCTTATCCACGAGAAACTCCCTGATCATGATCGAAATGAATTCGTCAACTCTCTCTCCCTGAATTGTCTGAGACACTACGCAGAAAACACCATAGAACTGCTCGACAGGCAACCCGACATGGAAGAGACCGTGAATGCCTTGAACCATGCCACAAGTTCCCTGGCCGGTTTCAAATATGTCGACCAACAACCGGGCTATGAAATGTATCGATTACTCGGGGCCCGTATCCGCGATATTCTCGGCGAAAGCCAAACCAATAAATGGGTCATTGACCAAATCATGGAAATAGACGGTCCGGAAATTTTTGACCTGTTCAACAAGTCCTGCACCAGACTGGTCAGGAATTCCGGGTACTGACCACATGCTGGACAAGCTCCGCCATTTTTATCTCGTACTCCTGCTTCTGCCCTTGCTGTCCGGGGTGATTTCAGCACAGGGACTTGATGACTCCGAATTGCTTCCTGAAGACGAGGCCTTTCAATTCGAGCTTATGCCGGTTGGCCCTTCCACAATTCAGGCAACCTGGACGATTGCCGAGAATTACTACATGTATCGGGACAAGTTCAGGTTTGTGGTCGATGATGCCGGTTATTCCCTCAATATCCAGCAGTACCCACAGGGCATTACCAAGGATGATCCGCTGTTCGGGATAACGGAAGTTTATGAAGATGAGTTCTCGTTACTCATTGACGTCACGGGCGGTGACGGTGAATTCATACTGACCTCAGAGGGTCAGGGTTGCAATGAACCAGTTGGTGTCTGTTATGCGCCGATCACCCACAATACCCGCTTCATGAAGACTGGCCAGGTTGTCCAGCTCGCCGCAAACGAGACGGCACCCGAGGCCACAACTGCAAGCCCACCCGCACAAACTCGACAAACGAAGCCCGGGTATGTCAACCTATTGCGTGACTTGCTTGCCAAATCGTTCTCTCAACCTGAATTTCTCAAGGTGGATGACGCCTTTAAAGTCGAAAACCTGTCCATCAATGCACAGGCCGTTTCCGGAAACTTTGTGGTTGAACCGGGATACTATCTGTATCGAGACAAGATCGGAGTTATGCTCGGCGACAAGCCACTTGCAGTGTCGATACCTCAAACCCCCGAAAAATACGAGGATCACACGTTTGGAAGCACCGACGTCTATCGAACCGATTTTTCGTTCTCGGCAAATCGACCAATTGGCAGCCCAAGTGGAGAGGTTTCCGTCACCCTGGTCTATCAGGGTTGTGCGGAAGGGGCGATCTGCTACCCACCCGTCACTCGTGAATTCCGTCTGATCGCACCAGCCATGGCTGCGGATACCGTGACCCCCGCGTCAACAGAAGTCCCCGCAGAAGACCATTCCCTGATTGCGATACTCTCTGGAGCCTTCATTGCCGGCATTTTGCTAACCTTCACACCCTGTGTGTTGCCCATGATCCCGATTCTCTCGAGCGTGATTGCCGGACAAGGCGAGAAAATCACCCGTTTGCGAGCAGGCTCGCTATCGCTGTCCTATGTACTGGGGACCATGGTGACCTATACTGCGATGGGGATACTGGCAGGTGCAACCGGTGGACAGCTTCAGGCCTATTTTCAGAATATTTGGGCGATCGGAATCCTCTCGGGCCTTCTAGTATTGATGGCATTATCCATGTTTGGCCTGTATGAATTGCAGGTACCGAGTGGACTGCAATCCAGAATCCAGAAGAAGTCGGGCAGTTTTACCGGCTCCATCCCGTTGGTATTCTTATTGGGACTCGTCTCTGCGCTGATTATCGGTGCCTGCGTCTCACCAGTACTGATTTCAGTACTGGGAATAGCGGTCGCTTCGGGCGATCCCGTGCTTGGCGCACAAACCATGGCCGTCCTGGCTCTCGGCATGGGCTTGCCACTCATTGCCATTGGTCTCGGAGCCGGGTACCTGCTTCCAAAGGCTGGTGCATGGATGGAATCAATAAAATTCCTGTTTGGCATTCTGCTGATCGCTGTGGCAATCTATCTACTGCAAACATTGCCACAAATCCCGATCCTGCTGATCTGGGGTGCCTACCTGATCATCGTCGGCTATGCCCTGATGCAAATGCACTCCGAAACGGGAACCGCAGGACATCAGTTCAGGACCGTCCTCAAGGGCCTGGGGGTCGTACTTCTGGTATGGGGGATTTGTGCGCTGATCGGCGGGTTTATGGGACAACGGGACTTGCTGCGCCCAATTCCGGAAAACCTCTTCATGGCAGGCAATACATCAGAAGTATCCGATGTGCACCTGTTTGACCGTATTGCAAACGAGAGTGAACTTGAACAGTATCTCATACAGGCAACTTCGAGTGGGCGCGGGGTAATTGTGGACTATTATGCTGACTGGTGTGTTGACTGCCTGAGGATGGAAGAATCTACATTCAAGGACAGCCTGGTTGCTGCCGAAGTTGAAAACCGCTTTATCGCACTGCAGGTGGATGTCACGGACCCAAGTGACGTCAATGCAAATGCTCTCAAAAAACGCTTCAATGTGTTTGGTCCTCCAGCGATGATATTTCTGGACCGGCAAGGCACGGTTCTGGGTGATTTCAATTTCTATGGATACAAGAATCCGCAAGATTTCCTGGAGCATTTGAAGCGTATCAACCCCTAGGTTGACCGTGCAACTCCAACCCGGGTCACAAAAGCCTTGCGCACTATATATGGGTACTCGTTTTTTGACACAAGCAGAAATTTTTCCGGGAACACATTTACTGGTGATCGGGAATCGCTCCCGGCAAACCTTCCTTGCTGCACAAGACGAAAACTGACTCATGCACCCAACAAGGATATTCAGGCAGGTCTCCCGAGAGGCCCATCTTGCCTTTGCGAGAGACCGGGGTTTCGGCGTGCTTTCCGTTAGTACGACCGGTGATGGCGGGCCCCTGGCAAGCCACATTCCATTTCTCCTTACCGAGGATTGCAGTGCGATCCATGCCCATCTTGTCCGGAAAAATCCGATTCTGCAAAGCCTGGAGAAAGGGGAGCGGCCGGCCGTGATGATCGTAAGCGGCCCGGACAGCTATATTTCGCCGGACTGGTATGAAGCCAACCCGGGTCTGGTACCCACATGGAACTATGTTGCGGTGCATCTGCGTGGCCGATTGAGACTCCGGCCGCAAGAATCGCTTCGGGATCACCTGTGTGCACTGACGACCCAGTTCGAGCGCCGCCTGCTTCCGAAACCGCCATGGAGAATTTCAAAGGTCCCGGAACAGCAGCTGGAAGCAATGATGCAGACGATCTCCCCGGTAGAGCTTGAACTGGAGACTGTGGATGGGACCTGGAAGCTGAGTCAGAACAGGCCATTCGAGGCTCGTCTCAATGCAGCCCGTCATGCCGATAGCGGGGACTTGGGAATGGAAACGGCCGCGCTCGCCAGACTCATGCGCGATCTGCCAGGAGCAGATTAAGATTTTCAGGCTGTTTTTAACGGCAAGCAATGCGGGCGTAATCGGGTAATCGGTTCCCTGCAACCATTCGCCCAAACTGCATTAATGCTGCTCTAGCATAAAACCTTGAATTGTCATCTTGAGAGTTGATCTGGCAATGTGCAATCGTTGATCAGTATCGCAAACTGCAACGTCAAAATATCAGTGTGACATCCTGACAATCCAGGATAGCCATGGTTTCCACTGTATCGCCATTAATTTGACAGTACATGCTCTCATTGCCGCATACACTTCTTCGATCTCCTTCACGAACATCCGATTCCGGGTACATCAACGGATGCTCTGACAAAAGGCTGAAGTGTTCAATAAGTTCTCTGCAGTAAGAATCTGCCGCTCTAATGCCCCAGTGCTTCAGGCCGTAAACCAGATGCGTTCCAGATCAGCTTCGGCATTCGGCGACAACCTACAGGCGGCCATTAACTACGTGCTTTGTTTCTGAAACCGCCAAGTATTTCCTCTGGGGTTTTCATTGCCCACCCATGTTTTCTTACAGACTCTTCAGTAGCGATCAACTTGGCACGAATCATGTTTTTTCTGCTGTAAGGTGCTCTTTTTCACGCAGAGCTTCACGAATCAATTCACTGTCGGAGGCGTATTGTCCGTTTGCAATCTGTTCCTGTATCCATTCACTCTGTCGCCTTGTGATTGTTATGCTTTTCTTAATCATGCTTTTCCTCAAAACACATTTAGGCATATACTGCTTTATACTGCCATGCCTTGTCGCTGAATAGGCGGGAATTGGTGTCTCTAACCACAATGTAGAGATTATTCTGTCCGTTGCAGGCCGGGATTGGAAAGAAACCAGTTGATTCATACAATGAAACATGGCAATACAAGATCACGACGGAGGCCTGGATTCAGAAAGCAGTCGACCTGCTCTTCCCCTGTATTTTCCCGATCCGCGGAAAATGCCGCAGTGCGGCCGCACAGGGCCTAGTACAGAGTAACATTTTAGTATTGACATTATAGCCGGTTCTGACTATGGCA
>VXPI01000222.1 GCA_009839585.1 Gammaproteobacteria bacterium | reverse complement strand
GTTACATATTCTGGGCGAAATGAACAAGGCCATTAATTCTGCCGGGGAGATGTCGGAATACGCCCCCCGCATCATGACTATTCATATTAAGCCCGAAAAAATCCGTGATGTCATCGGCAAGGGAGGTAGCGTTATCCGCTCGATCTGCGAGGAAACAGGCGTAAATATTGATATTGACGATGATGGTACGGTCAAACTCGCCTCAACTGACAATGCGGCAGCCCAGGAAGCAATAAGGCGTATTGAGCAAATCACGGCCGATGTCGAGGTCAATACAATTTATGAAGGTAAGGTGGTTCGCATTATGGGCTATGGAGCCTACGTGAATATTCTGCCCGGTCGTGATGGATTGGTGCATATTTCGCAAATCTCGCACAAGCGGGTCAATGAGGTGAGTGATGTGCTTTCTGAAGGCGACATAGTCCGGGTCAAGGTTCTCGAAATCGACAAGCAAGGCAAGGTGCGGCTCAGTATGAAAGTGCTGGAATCCTGAAATTTCCAGAGGGAACCTTCATTGACCACGGTTCCGCAAAGACTGTATTCTGCAGGATAGTAGTTGATTTTGCGGTGTCCGGTGATCGTTGAGCGACGAGTCGGATTATTATTGGTCCAAGTCTGATATCGCAAAACTGGTTTTATTATAATGGCCCTTTTATACAAGAGGGCCATAGTATCCAGAAGGCTTGCGGTAATCCCCATGCTCCTGCCTCTCTCGCCTTGAACCCAGGCCAATGCCTCAACCCGCCCCGGTCATTGACAAGAAGTGGTATCCCTGCGTCTTCAACCTATCTTCAGGCACCAGGAAAGTACAAAACTGTTGTCATGTGCCGAGAGTATCATTTTCAAATTATGACTTTTGCGTATTCCAGGCTGCATGGCTTATTTACCTGACGGAATAGTCGCGGATGGGGTACACTTTCAGCATGCACAGATTGCAAACTGGAAGATGAAGCCTGAAACTGGGAATATTGCCACCGAAGACTTTCAGTCAATAGGACAAACCCTCCGAAAATGCCGAGAAAGCCAGCAGCTTTCGAGAGAGGATGTCGCTAATTCACTCAAGTTGACGCCCCATTATATCGTAGTGCTGGAAAACGATCAGTATGATCAGTTGCCCGGCAATACATACACTAGGGGTTACATCCGCTCTTACTGTGGATTATTGAAAATTGATCCCCATGTCCTGCTTGATCGACTGAATCTTGAGCCAGAAACAAATATTGGCATAGCCTCAAAGACCAATCTCAATGTCCCGGCCCAAAGTGCGACGCAACCCAGGAGGAGAAGGCGATTTCGCTGGTTCCTCTGGATAGTGCTCACGATCATTGTGATTGGCATTGCAACTCTGTATACGACCTTCCAGTTTCTGGATCGCCCCCCGATTTCGATTCCCAGCCTGTCTGATTTGAATTCCACTGGTCAGGAAGGGCAGGTCACTAATGACGCTGGACAAGTGAATGAAGAGGCAGATTCATCGCAGCCAACCCGAATCGAGGGACTGGCTATTCCTGTCGAATAATCGGATATCAGTCCTACTAGACTTGTCTGGAGCATACTTGCCCCTCAACCCTGCTGAAACGATGCGGACCCACTGGGCCGCTTATCAGGAAAGCGAGTTCTGGGTAGCTTGAACCGGAATTTGCACCACCATGCGCATTCCCGGTTCATTATCTTCCGGTTCAACCGAACCCTTGTGCAGGTTGATAATGGCTTTTGTCATGCTGAGTCCAAGACCACTTCCAGGGCTATTGCGGCTTTGATCCAGACGATAAAACCGAACAAAAATGCCTTCTTTTTCTGTTTCGGGTATCCCGGGTCCGTTATCGGCGATGATCACTGTAACCTGACTATCCGATAACCGGAGAGAGATGGAAATCCTGCCGTGTTCCGGCGTATACTTGATGGCATTTTCAAGAAGATTGGCAAATGCCTGAAACAGAAGATTGCGATCTCCGTATGCCTTGATGCCGGGCTCGAGTGAAACTTCCAGAGTTTGCTGTTTCTCTTCTGCCAGAGGTTCATAGAAATCAACGATATCCTTGGTCAGTGCACTGATTTCGACTTCACAGAATCCGGCTTCAACTTGTCCGGCTTCGATTTTTGCAATTCTCAACAGGGCATTGAAGGTTGCAAGCAGAGAGTCAGCCTCCTGAATGGATTGTTCAAGGTTGTCGGCTGCCTCGGAATCAGGGTCTGATTTTTTCAGGCTCTCCTCAAGTTTATAGCGCAAACGTGACAGTGGGGTTCGAAGGTCGTGTGCGATATTGTCGGATACTCGCCGGATATCCTCCATCAGGGTCTCGATTCGATCAAGCATCAGGTTCAGATTCGCTGCGACTTGATCAAGGTCATCGGCTTCACGACTAAGTGGCACACGTTCAGACATATTACCAGACATGATGCTGGTAGTAGTTTGGTTGATTCTGGCGATTTTCTTGGTGGCTTTGCGGCCGAGTAAAGTGCCGCCCAAGGCACTCAGCAGGATCATGACTACAATTCCCCATGCGATTGCGGCCTGTATGCTCTGTTTTATATCGACCAGCGGTTGAACAATTTTACCAACCAACAGCCCATATGGACGGTCGGGGTCTCTGGGTTTCGGTAGCTTGAAGATTTTGGCTTGTGCCAGATAGGACTCATCACCGAGTAGGTCAGAATGCAGGGAGAATTCGATCCATTTGTCTTTTTCCCTGGCATTGGAAGGCCATTCAAGAATATTTCCGACAATCGGAGTGGTGTTGTGATTGACCAGCAGGTAAATCGTATTGTCCGCCCGGCCATATCGTTCGACCCGAAAAAGAATGACTCGCTGAAGTCCCTCTATGCCTTCTTTGTCGTAGTGTTCGGCGAGACCCTGAATTTCTGCATTGACAGCGTCCTCCAGCTGTTGCTGCATGTAGGCAGTAGAGAAAATATACAGAAAATAAAAAATGATCAGTGTCGAGATACTGAAGATGATGATATACAGGGCAGTCAGCTTGGATGCATAACTCTTGAATGGCTTATCGATTGTCAGCATCACTCAAAATCCAGCCCGCTCCCCTGATTGTATTCAGCATTTGGACGTCAAAATCCTTGTCGATTTTGCTGCGAAGGCGGCTGATGTGTACATCCACTACATTGGTTTGAGGGTCGAAATTGTAGTCCCAGACATTTTGCAGCAGCATTTCCCGGGTCACCACTTGATTGCTGTGGCGCATGAAATACTCGAGAAGGCTGAACGCTCTGGGCTCCAGTTCAATGGGCTTTTCATTGCGCTTGACTTCCCGTTTCAGAAGATCCATTTTCAGGTCGCCAACAACCAGAACTGTTTCCAAGGCTTCTGACTGGTGTCGCCGGTTGAGTGCTTCGAGACGCGCCAGTAACTCCGAGAATGCGAAAGGCTTTGCCAGATAATCATCGCCTCCCGCGTTCAGGCCCAGAACCCGGTTGTCCAGATCCCCGAGCGAGCTTAGAATCAGGATCGGAGTCTGGACACCACCCTCACGAAGTTTCTTGATCAATTCCAGCCCGTCCATCCCTGGCAGCATCCTGTCGACCACAAGTACATGGTAGTTTCCGGCAATTGCCATCTCACTGCCTTGATCACCGCGCAGTACATGGTCAGCCTGATGACCGTGTTCGATCAGGTTTTTGACGATATACGATGCGATTTCTTCGTTGTCTTCAATGATCAGAATATGCATGCCGAAGGATAAGTTGCGAGTATTTGGTTTGTGGGGATCTAACGAGCAATGTCGTTAATCCGTGTGGTATTTATTTTATCTGAATTTGCAAGCTATCATATCCTGACTATGTCTGGATTGCTGATGTTGATACTGGGCACAGTAGCAAAAGTAGAAGTTTTACAAATGATACTGTTAAATTTTGTGCGTGATGATTACAATTGACATCCATAGTCCATTACAGTTACATTGCATCTAATCCATGCCGAGGTGGCGGAATTGGTAGACGCGCTAGCTTCAGGTGCTAGTGGGCATTAGCCCGTGAAGGTTCAAGTCCTTTCCTCGGTACCATCAATTGCATGACAGGCAACTTCCCTGTATTTGCCCATAGCCTGATCAATGGCAATAGGAAATAATTACATGCCCCAGTCAAACAGAATTACTGCTTTACCGCTTTCCAGAGAGGTACTCAAGTGGTGCCGACTGTAAAAGCTGTCAGGCTAACGCGCCCTCGTGTTGCAGTAACCAACGCTGACGATTGGTTCCTCCGGCATACCCTGAAAGTCGACCATTCCGGGTGATAACCCGGTGACAGGGAATCATGATTGAAATCGGATTGCTGGCATTTGCACTGCCTACTGCACGGGCGGCACGGGGCTTGCCAATCTCATTGGCAAGTCTGCCATAGGACCAGAATTCACCCGCTGGAATCCGTTTCAAGGCATCCCAGACAGATTGTTGAAAAGGGGTTCCCGCAGGATTCATTTCGATCTGATCAAAAACATCCAGTTCTCCCGCAAAGTAGGCTTCCAGAGTATCCTGTATTTGCCTGGGACAAGGTACTTCCCGTAACGAATACTCCCCGTATCGTTTCTTAAGGAGGTTATCGCTTCGTTGTTTGTTCTCTTCGAAATCCAGCAAAACCAGAGAACCTCCATCCGTCGCGATTCGGATATCGCCCAGAGGTCCGGAATAGATTGAGTTATCGAGTAACTTCATAATGTTGTCTTGTGTAATTCATATAGACATACCTTGGGTAATCAATCATTAAGTCCCAGCAAAAGAAGATTAGAGTATACCCTTGTATAGAGGAAACCTTGAACAGACATCGATCACTTTTTCCTTTACCTCCTGCTCAACGGATGGATTCCCAAGGTTGTCAAGAATATCACAGATCCAGTTAGCTACATCTTGCGCTTCCGAGACTTTGAAGCCTCGAGTCGTGATTGCCGGAGTGCCCATGCGCAAGCCACTCGTCACAAACGGAGAACGGGGGTCATTGGGGACTGCATTCTTGTTTAGCGTGATATTGGCTCGT
>VXPI01000010.1 GCA_009839585.1 Gammaproteobacteria bacterium | reverse complement strand
TGCATGACCACGCGCGGGATTCGCAACCCAGGCGTTACCATGGTAACCAGTCGCATGCTAGGTAGCTTTCGCAATGATACGGACACTCGCCGGGAATTTCTCGCGATCCTGGGAAACCCTAGAGGTGATTCCAATGGTGCCTGAAAATCACGTTCCAGCGGGAGATATTCCGTTTGCTGCAAGGAATACTGTCGAGCAGGTCGAGGAAGGCCTCGATTTGGCGCCTAAATTTGATGCTAACGGGCTAATCCCCTGCATCACGACTGATGCCGGTACTGGCGAGGTATTGATGCTGGGATATATGAATGATGAGGCCCTTCAGCGAACGATCACAACTGGTGAAGCGCATTATTGGAGCCGAAGCCGCCAGTGCCTTTGGCACAAGGGTGCAACCAGCGGGCTTGTCCAGGAGATTGTTGAAATGCGCATTGACGATGATCAGGATGCAGTCTGGTTGCGGGTCCGGATTGCAGGCTCGGGTGCCAGCTGCCATGTCGGATACCGTTCCTGTTTCTACCGGTCGGTTGAACTCGGGAATCATTCTGACAAGCCTGCACGGCTGGTGTTTATGGAATCAGGAAAAACCTTCGATCCGAAGCACGTTTATGGTGATGCGCCAAACCCAACCAAGCTTTGATCAAGGACAGAGGAATACCAAACAACTTTCAGGAAAAGCGTTCTGGCTGGCATCCTTGCGCTGAACCCCATCCATCACTGCAACCAAGAGGTGCGATGCATTCCTGAATCAATCGGACGAATCCCATGGTGTCTACAGATGCAAAAACGGGTTTGGAACATTCACGCCTCCCGGCCACTGTGCTATCGGGCTTTCTCGGAGCGGGAAAGACCACACTCCTCAACCAAATACTCAATAACAGGGAGGGGCGACGTGTCGCGGTGATCGTGAATGATATGAGTGAAGTCAACATCGATGCAGCACTGGTGGAACGCGGTGGTGCGGAACTCTCGCGGACGGAAGAAAAGCTGGTCGAAATGTCGAATGGCTGCATCTGCTGCACGTTGCGAGACGACCTGCTTGCCGAGATTTCACGGCTTGCGCAGGAAGGGCGCTTCGATTATCTACTAATTGAGTCTACGGGAATTTCGGAGCCCATTCCAGTTGCCCAGACTTTCACTTTCGAAGATGAGGATGGAATAAGCCTGAGTCAGGTTTCGCGTCTCGACACGATGGTTACGGTTGTGGATGTAGCGAGTTTTCTACGCGACTACAATGCTGCTGAAGCACTTCAAGACCGTGGAGAGTCGCTCGGTGAAGACGATAACCGGACAGTGACCGAACTGCTTATCGACCAGATTGAATTCGCAGATGTTATCGTATTGAACAAGCTCGATCTCGTCAGTGGCGATCACGCTTTGGAAGTCAAGTCTATCGTGGAAGCGCTCAACCCTGGTGCGAAAGTCCTCATGGCAACGCATGGACAAGTTCCTCTCGAATACATGCTTGATACCGGTCTTTTTGACTATGAGAAGGCGGCGGCATCCGCTGGCTGGATTCGGGAGCTTCAGGGTGAGCACACGCCGGAGACCGAAGAGTACGGAATTTCCAGTTTCACCTATCGGACTTTCCAGCCTTTTGATGCTGAAATGCTCTGGTCATTCTTGAACGACGGTGAGAACTGGCAGGGCGTACTTCGTTCCAAGGGTTTCTTCTGGGTAGCAGCCAATCATAGTGTTGCATACGAACTGGCTCAGGCTGGCGGTATTACCAACGTTAAACCGGCCGGAATGTGGTGGGCGGCGATACCTCGAAGACACTGGGGGCACCCCGAGGGTCAACGACCTGATCAGCGCCCGGATTGGCATCCCCGCTTCGGCGACCGAGTACAGGAAATCGTATTCATCGGTCAGCAGATGGACGAGGCCAGGATACGAAATCACCTAGATGCCTGTCTTCTCGAAGAGCGAGTGGCTTTATCAGACAGTGAAGCCTGGATGAAATTGCGGAATCCGTTTCCGGATCTTGCGGTGGAAGAGGAGCATGACTGAAGCTGCTTCATGTAAACATCCCGATTTTGCTGCTTTGGTACAGTCAATTTGTTGGACAGAAAAGTATGCAGATGGGATCAGGAACCGGTTAAGTGAACTACGCAAGAAACATCTTGTTAATAGTTATGGAAAACATGGTCTTGTGCATGCACATTAAGGACAAACTTCAGCAGTTTCTAGCATTCAAGGACATCAATAACCTGGGAAGGCAATCTTTTACATATTCGGGTATTCATAAAACACATCAAAAGCAGTCAGCATGATTCGTTATTTCACCTTGAATAAAGCCTTTCTCAAGTCGTGTATCGGTTGTCGGACATTATTAGCGGCCCTGCTTCTGGCAGCTTTCGGGGGCTACGCGGATCTAGTCAATGCCGAGTTGAAGCCCATTCCTCAGGTCATTCAGTCAAAACATGATTTTCCGAAAACTGAAGCGACCTCATGGATTCTCGCTGACTATCATACAGGATGGATATTGGGAGGGCAAAATATTGATGACAGGGTAGAGCCGGCCAGTTTAACCAAATTAATGACCAGCTACTTGATTTTTGATGCACTCAAGACAGGGCGACTGAATGAAGACGACATGGTTTTCGTCAGCCATAGGGCTTACAGGGCAGTCGGTTCAAGAATGTATGTTGAGGAAAATTCCCAGGTTTCCGTGATTGATTTGCTGAACGGGCTGGTTATTCAGTCCGGAAATGACGCAGCAATAGCGCTTGCCGAACATTACGGCGGATCCGAGGAGTCGTTTGCGAAGATTATGAATCAGAAAGCGGCCGAACTAGGCATGACCAATACCCGGTTTACCAATAGCAGTGGCCTACCGGACCCGGAGCATTACAGTACACTCAGGGATATCACCTTGCTCTCGATATCGTTGATTCGAGATTTTCCTGATTACTTCAAGCTGTATTCAGAACTCGAATTCACGTACAACAACATCACTCAGCAAAATCGAAACATACTACTGACCCGGGATAGTCGTGTTGACGGTCTGAAAACTGGATACACCAGGATAGCGGGGTATTGCCTGATTGCTACCTCCAATCAGGAAGGGTTCAGGCTGATTGCCGGTGTTCTGGGGGCAAAAAGCAAGGTGAAGCGTGCCGATCAGGTACACGGACTGATTCGCTATGGGTATTACGCATATGATTCGATTGACGTGTTGAAGAAAAATACCCGTGTTGTGGCTGTGCCTATGTTGATGGGCGAGGAAAACGAGGTTTCGGTTGGCTCTGACAAAGGGATTCGGTTGCCTTATCCCAAGGAGACAAGACACAAGTTATCGGCAAGTTTCGAGTTGCCTGAAGAAGTAGATGCCCCGTTATCCAGTGGGCAACAAGTGGGATTCATTCAGATTAAATATGACAGGCAGCCGGTATTACGCTCATCGCTACACGTAATGGGAGATTATTCTGAGGGGCCATGGTACAAGAAAATATACGATCTAACGAAGCGCATGGTTTTTCGATGGTTCGATTCACCTGCCGGTTCGCCCCAGACCGAGTAAGCATGACGGATAGGGCATGAAGAGGCCTGAACTCAAGTTTCGAAAGTTTCCAGAAACAGGGTATTTGGATGAAACGTGGAATTTTCCCTGTAAAAGTGGATGTTTAACTGAATTATCGTTCTATTTCTAAGGTGGAAAATTGACGGCGTTCCCAACAACTGGTGTCCATTCACCACAAGAACTCAACGGCAAGAATGCTCAATTCCAGAGTGACCTGAAATTTCCACGTATCGTTGAGATAAAGATATTTCTCAAGGCTGCAGATGATGGAGAAACGCAAGTAAGGGCCTTGCTATGTGAGAAATGCCCGGAAGAAGGAGTTATATCGATCACCTGCAGGCTTAGTAAAAAAGGCAACTATCATTCATTCACTTGCCGGTTATGGATAGCAAGCAAGACCGAACTTGTTCAATTGTATGATTATCTAGGTTCACAGGAGCAGGTTCTGTATCTATTGTAGTTTCGCCAATGGCAGCAATAAACCAACCATTGATTTTCAGGCGTTTGGGATCTGTCGATTATTTGCATACCGAGCATGCAATGAAGCAATTTACCCAAAAGCGTACTATGAAAACACTGGATGAAGTCTGGCTACTTGAACATGACCCGGTATACACCACAGGAGTCCGGGAGGTCGCCAAACCATGGCGAGGCACAGCACCCATCCCGATCATAAAAACAAACCGTGGAGGGGAAATGACCTATCACGGTCCAGGCCAGTTAATAGCCTATTTCCTCCTGAATATTCGCAAGCGTCGTTTGGGGCCTAGATCGCTGGTAAGTCAACTGGAAGAACTGATTATTGACTTCCTTTCTGGCTACGGAGTCGTAGCCAATCGTAAAGAAGGAGCACCTGGAGTCTTTGTTGACGGCAAAAAAATTGCCTCACTGGGACTCCACACAACCGCAACCTACTGTTATCACGGAATCAGTATCAATATAAAAATGGATTTACGGCCCTTCGAGTATATTGAGGCTTGCGGCATTCCAAATCTTGAAATGACCCAGTTATCGGATCTTGTGGACGGAGTCACCACCGAAGACACCTTAAATGAGCTCGAGAAACATATCTTCAAGCAGTTTTCGGGATAATCAGTTCATGCAAGTGAATTTGCCAGTTCCCGTGCTTTTTCCAGGCGTTCAATATTCCCGACATCAACCCAGATTCCTTCATGGACTTCACCAGAAACCTTGCCCTCTTTGACTAGGGATCGAAGTACATCACCCAAATCAGTCGATGTGTATTTTGAATCCCTGAACAGTCTGGTTCGGTATACTCCGATCCCGGAAAAAGTGAGCCCGATTTTTCGACCAACACGAGTTGCCAGAATGCCGTCGTGAAACAGGAAATCGCCCTGTGAGCGATGAGTGGGGTTGGGGACAAGAACCAGATGCGCATCATAGCCATCACCCAGTTTCAGGGTTTGCGGGCGACAGTCGGTAAACAGGTCTCCACTCATCACGAGCACGGTGTCGCTGGTGAATTTATCGACGCATTTTCGTATTC
>VXPI01000386.1 GCA_009839585.1 Gammaproteobacteria bacterium | reverse complement strand
CCTCTTACAGTACCGCCGTCCTCAACCCCCAGCAAAACCATTCCGCCTTCCAGATTCGAGAATGCGACAAGCTCCTCTGCGAGCTCGTGGTTTTCGATATCGTCACGCTTGAACTCCACTTCTGAATTTTCATTATTACGCAACAGTTCCAGCAATTCCACTCGTGTAATCATTACAAGCCTCAGAAGCCGTTTTTCAAGGCCACACCTCGAAGCCTCATTTCTTCACTTCAAATTCTTAAACAGCCTGTCGTTGTAGATATCATTAGTGATGGCTACAAGCTTGATATTGTCACGGTCAGGATGTTGCGGGTTCATCACGCAATAGTTCCAATCTGGGGAAGCAGGAACTGCGCAACTAGGCACTGCCATGAACAAAGATGCATTGGACTTCAGCCATTCGGACCCAAGAGATTGAGTCGTGTCAGGATAGGGAAAGTCACGCCAGTCTTCATTCAGGTTTTCAATACTGACAACTCTGGGATTAAACACGGAGTCATCAATCTCGTAAGTGCCAAGCCTCATTGTTTGGGGAATATGGAGTGGACTGACAAGATAGTTTCCCATTTCCAGAAGCACTATTGCCGGACTGGCAGCAAAATAGACAACAGGATCAACAGGATAATTCCAGCGACCACCATATTCGTAACTCGCACCTACGCCAGAGAAGTCATCCAGATACTCTTCCTTGGCGATTCTGTAAAGCAGCACTAGCTGAATTCGCCTCGTTCAATTTTTGCGAGTGTGTTGCGGACAAGTCTCCGGCCTTCAAAGTTGGTACACAATTCGATTGGCTTGCAACCAAGCGCAACTATTGGACTGGAAATCCAGTCATCCGCAATATTCTTGTCCTGAAAAACCTCACGGGCCAAAACGAATACACGTAGAGTGTCCAGAATCTGCTCTCCCTGCAAGTCATTTAGCCTGTCTTTTTTATAGAACCTGGAAAAATTGGAGCTGTCGCTACCCATTAATTCAACAAAGAAGTCACGGTTGCCGATTTCCTCCACTGCCATACGCAATACATTTCCGGACACTCCTTGACGCACTTTTTGAATGAATGCACACGAGTTGTGGAACACGTCCGATTCAATTCCAAATACTTCGCCGCAGACTCTGGTATTGGCGGCTTCGCGCACTGCCTTTTGGTCTGTTGAATGCTTAAGACCGGCACTCTTAATGCTCTTCTTCGGATTTTGACCGGGTAGATTGCCGGCATTCACTATTGCGTGACCGACTTTTTTTGCAATGCCAGTGTTTTCTGATCGTGTGGACATGGTCAATCCTGCTGAATCTTGACAACCAGAGTATACATCATATTGATGTGTTTGTCCGTTATATTTACGAATATATTTCGAATGCCA
Source organism: Gammaproteobacteria bacterium (assembly GCA_009839585.1). Classification (GTDB taxonomy): domain Bacteria; phylum Pseudomonadota; class Gammaproteobacteria; order Arenicellales; family Poriferihabitantaceae; genus Poriferihabitans. Next base: position 3,697 of record VXPI01000386.1, on the reverse strand, counting down.
AGGAGCACGGATAATTGCAGGGAATTGACGAGAAATTTTCCGATATATGGCAATAAGCCTGTAGGTTTCCTGCATACACAGTTTCGCAGGGCAATCATACGCATAAATCCGAGCCCGGGCGAAGTGGGCAGTACCGATTGCATGATCAACCTGTATCACGATTTCAAGGATTGAATTCCCGAAACTTGACAAACCGGAAACCGGTCTCAGTAGACCTCTACTTCATATCCGGCAAACTTGCGGAGATTGATTACTCCGCAATCCATGATCAGGTACTGTCCCTTTATACCCATCAGCCTCCCGGAGATTTTGTCCTGCCTGTCAAAATTGAGTGCAACGATTTTATCGGGATAGCTTTCAACCGGATAATCAATAATGACCGGATCATCCTCCAGTAATTCCCATATGAAATCGGCGTGAAGACCGTGTAGTTCATCAAGTTCATGCTTGACTGTTTGATAGACCGATGCCCTGCGCTCCAGCATATCGACTTCTTCTGGATTTCCCTTTAGCATCGCTCTCCAGTCAGTCCGGTCACTTAGGTGTTTACCAACGACCACTTCAATCAAGCCCGAATGGAATCGGCTCTTGACCCTGAACATGGAAACCGCCTGCCTGGCTCCTTGATCTATCCAGCGGGTCGGAATCTGATTTGCACGGGTAATGCCAACCTTTACACCCGAGGTATTCGAGAGATAGACAATATGATCCCGCATGCAGTGATTATCAGCCCACTCATAGTCCCTGCATGTTCCGTGGCGATAGTGACATGTTTCAGGCTTCAGGATGCACATGTCACACTCTGCAAGCGACCTGAAGCAGGGGTAGCAGTAGCCCTGGCTGAACGTTTTTGCTATCGACCTGCCGCAAGCGATGCACTGGATGTTGCCAGTGTATCGAATCTCAAGGTGACTGCCGACTCGATCCGAGACAGAAAACAGGCTTTCTCCAATCGGCACCCGGTATTGCACACGTTCATGCAATCGAGTTTTCATCTTCCGCAAGATACCTGTCAAAGATTGCCTGTTCATCAAACGACCATATGTTCACTTCGATAGCCAAACCGTGTTCCTTATTATAATCCAATGAGTACGGCAGTGGATTCATTCACCTTGACCGTGTGAGGGTATTGCCGGATTCACGGATGATTTCTGCCTGCTTGATGTGTAAGGGCATGTTCAGCTCCATTTATGGTGATAAAATTGGCCCGTCGTATTCGTTTCACAATACATGTATTCATGGATAGTACAGGATCAATCAGGGGCCATTTCCGCTCGCGGATTGAATTGACTAGGGGGCACCCATCAGATCTGCGAAAGCATTTCGCATCTAACCAGTATTTATCACCAAAACCCTAATGGAGTGGTTAATCAAGTGCCCTCTGCCGAATCGGATAATGATCAGAATGTTGACTATCACGAATATCCAACTCTGTTTGTCTATCAGGCAGGCCATGGAAGCCGAGAAGTGGGCGTTATAATGAAGCAAGACACTTTTGCATGATGATGGGAGGCATCCAGAAACAGGATTCTCTGATGAAGACTTCGATGATACCCGGACATTGAGAAATGACCGCCGAACCCGGACCGATCCTCTCAATCGAGTGAAAGATTACCAGTTACAGACAATCAAGCCTGCAGACAAACTAACATGGAACTATGGGAAAAAATCGTCATCGGCATTCTGATGCTATTGGTGGTGTTGTGGTTTCTACCCGGAACAAGAAACATGATAGAGGCCAGCAAGGATGCACCCAGGGACTGGAAGGGTTTTCTGATGCCGATGGGTGCAGTAGTCCTGTTTATCGTCTTTCTGATTCTCACGCTTTGAGCAGATTGCAAATTTTGCAACTGAATCCAGTTGCAGTACACCCGGTATTCCAGAAAATCACGTAACGCAAAGTCGCAAACGCAACATTTCTTTGACTGCAATCCAAAAATAGGAGATACTAGGAGTGAGTGATAAAATACTGGGCTTTGTTTCGATCACATCAGCCTGTTTTTTTCAGTCCACAAATTCAACAAGTTATTAACTAGTTTTACGGAGTTCTATGATGAAACGTCGAGATCTACTGATTGGAGCTGCCGGAGGTACTGTAGCTGCTACAGCTGTTACCCTATCCGGCTGTACCGACGACAAGGCTGCCAAACAAGCACAAGAAGAGGCCTCACGGCTCAAAACCGAACTTGAACTTGCCCAGGCGGAAATTGAACAACTGAAGCAGGCTGCCGTCGAAGCCCCTGCTGTTGTACCCGAGCGTGTAGAAATCGCTATTGTCTCAACCTGGCCCAGAGACTTTCCGGGCCTCGGTACAGGTGCCCAGCGATTTGCCGATCGCCTGACCACCATGAGCGAAGGGCGATTTGTGGTTGAATACTTCGCAGCGGGAGAGCGAGTCGGTGCATTTGACTCTTTTGATGAAGTTGCTTCCGGCAATGCCCAAATCTACCACGGGGCTGACTATTACTGGAAAGGAAAACACCCCGGATGGGCTTACTTCACGGCAGTGCCTTTTGGTCTTACCTACACTGAGATCAATGCCTGGATTCGGTTTGGCGGGGGACAGGAACTGTGGGATGAACTGGCTGGCGAGTATGGATTGAAAAACCTCATGTGCGGCAATACTGGCGTGCAAATGGGTGGCTGGTTCCGCAAGGAAATGAATTCTGCGGCCGACTTCAGAGGTCTGAAAATGCGTATTCCAGGACTCGGTGGCGATGTACTCGCAAAACTGGGCGCCTCTCCGGTTTCGCTGCCCGGAAGCCAGATTTACGAGAACCTGATCTCCGGTGCGGTCGATGCTACAGAATGGGTTGGCCCATGGAATGATGAAATCATGAAATTCTATGAAGCCGCCAAGTTCTACTACTTCCCGGGCATGCATGAGCCAGGCGCCATGCTTGCTGCAGGCATCAACAAGGCATTCTGGGATGGACTGTCGGATACCGACAAGACGATCATCGAATCAGCTGCCAGTGCCGAAAATGATGTCATGATGTCAGAATACAACGCAAAAAACGGTGATGCACTGGCCAGACTGATCAGCGATCAGGGTGTCCAGCTCAAACGCTTCAGCGATGATATTTATGATTCATTCGGTCAGGCTGCCACTGAGGTATTCGCCGAGACCGTTGCTCATAGTGACCTGGCAAGAAGAATTCACGAGAGCTTCGAAAATGCCCGCAATAAAGTCGGTGGCTGGGCGAAGATTTCAGACCAGGAGTACATGCGCCAACGCAACAGGGTGTTGGGACTGTAAGACCAACTGGTTCAAGGTTGATGCCCGACGGCGATGTCTGAAATGACCTCGTTCGTCGGGCTTCTTTTTTTTGGCATCCGTGTCGAAAAAGCATCTTCGCTCTGATCTTTTTTTGAGATTTACCGCAGCACTAGGTGTGATTGCGGTCTTTCTGTTTCTATCTGACAACTTCCTGATTTACTGGTTCGAGCAACCAGGGCTTCGGATATTTCTCGGCCATCTTGGACTGCTTGCGCCTACCTCTTCAGTACTCACTGGCGGCCAGATTCTTTCTGGCTGGATACAATTCTCGGGATTTGTCCTGATCTTTATCGGCATTGGCGTACTGTGCATTCTATCGTCGAACAGGTCTCTGGACGATGATGCCCGGCTCTATACGCGTATCGCCGCATATATAGTCCGGTCCGCATTCTGGGCGGTGCTATTGATCGGCATTGT
>VXPI01000100.1 GCA_009839585.1 Gammaproteobacteria bacterium | reverse complement strand
TTTATAATTGACAGGGTCTTACCCTGCTTGAATCGCTCCAGCTCCTTTTCACGACTCATCTGGGAGACATGCCCTGCCAGAATTCCATGGGGGATCCGGTGCTTTTTAAAAAGTCGGGAAATTTTGTCTACCGTGACCCGGGTATTGGCAAACACCAAGGCTCGGGCTGGTGCAAACCGCTTGAGCATATTCATCAGCAGTAATGGCTTCTCCTCAGTCGCAGGGCAATAGCATTGTTCCCGGATTCCGCTGGCTACCTGAACCTGATCGTCCATCTTGATTTCACAGGGGTCGTTCATATGCTCATAAGCGAGTTCCATAACTCGATAGGACAAGGTGGCTGAATAGAGGAGATTCAGTCTGTTTGCTGCCGGGGGCATGCGTCTGATCAGGAACCGTATATCCTGAATGAACCCCATGTCGAACATGCGGTCGGCTTCATCAATGACCAGCACTTGGGCACGCATAAGCGAGAACAGCTTCTGATTGAACAGGTCAATCAGTCTGCCGGGTGTGCCGATCAAAAGTTCAACGCCACTTTCGAGCTGGGCTTTCTGAGAATCGTATTTTGTGCCGCCATAAATCAACCCGATTCGAAGGCCGGTATGTTTCAGTAGAATTTCGGCATCCTGATGAATCTGGATAGCCAATTCCCGGGTCGGAGCCAATATCAAGGCGAGCACATCTCTGGTTCTTCTATCAGGGTCAACCTGCTGGCGCAACAGGTAATCCGAGCAGGCAAGCAGGAAGGCAATGGTTTTTCCGGTGCCGGTCTGGGCTTGACCAGCAACATCTTTGCCTTCCAGCGCAATGGGCAAGGTAGCTGCCTGGATGGGAGTGCAAAATTCAAACCCTGCATCATTCAGTCCTGACTTCAGGCTCTCGTCCAACTCAAAGTCGCCAAATTTCTTGTTAGTCAGGTAATTTTCCTTCATTAGAAAATGGAATATGGTGTAAAATGTGAAAGCATTGCCGGGTACGGCGTATGCGTATTAGATTTTCATTCAATCATCATTAGTATTTTATCAGCCAATGTCGAAAAAAATCCTACATGTTACCGATTCTTCCTTTGAAGCGGATGTACTGAATTCAGAAATACCGGTTCTGGTTGACTATTGGGCAGAGTGGTGCGGACCCTGCAAAATGATTGCGCCGATCATTGATGAGCTAGCTGTTGAATATGATGAGCGTGTCCGGTTTGCCAAACTGAATATTGATGAGAACCCCGGAACCCCTCCGAAATATAATATTCGAAGTATCCCGACCTTGATGATATTCAAGGAGGGCAAGGTTGAGGCGATGAAAGTGGGAGCCGTTTCAAAATCCCAGCTCTCCAGCTTCATCGATAGCCATATCTAGGGTATGCCGAATTTCCTGATCATTCCGGTCAATCCTGGATGTTGACCTCTTGGACTGATTTTGGTTTATAATCTTCATTCAGCGACCCCGGCTGACCACAAAAAACAGCATAAGGTAGAATTTGCACACATACGAATGCGAAGTTGGCATTGAACCCAAACGCTAATTCCTGTAATATTCAAATTAACCGTTGTAGTCTTCCTGAATGACGGCAGAGCCCTGATCTTTCCTTCAGGGGTTCTGGCATATCTGGCCAGATCGTAAACTGGCTTTCACACTTCCCCCATCTTGTACTTCACTATGCCTATCAATATCAGTGAATTAAAGTCGAAATCACCGACCGAAATCGCCGAAATCTCACAATCTCTCAACATCGAAAATATTGGACGTTTGCGCAAGCAGGACCAGATATTCGCAATACTCAAGGCTCAGGCTAAGCGGGGGGAAAAAATCGTTGGCGGCGGTGTAGTCGAAATCCTCCAGGATGGTTTCGGATTCCTACGGTCCGCTACCTCCTCCTATTTGGCGGGTCCTGACGACATCTATATGTCACCAAGCCAGATTCGGCGTTTTGGCTTGCGGACTGGGGATACCGTCTTCGGGCAAGTTCGGCCTCCCAAGGAGTCTGAAAGATATTTTGCGTTGCTCAAGATTGAAGAGATCAACTTTCAGCATCCTGAAGACGCGAAAAAGAAAATTCTGTTTGAGAACCTTACGCCATTGCATCCCGATGAGCGGATGCGTCTGGAGAGGGAGAACGGTTCTGCCGAGGATCTTGCAGGCCGGGTCATTGATCTGATAGCCCCAATCGGCAAGGGTCAAAGGGGACTTTTGGTTTCTGCGCCAAAGACCGGGAAGACCGTAATGCTCCAGCAGATTGCCCAGTCCATTACCTCATTGCACCCTGAAACCGTGGTCATGGTTCTGTTGATTGACGAACGCCCGGAAGAAGTCACCGACATGCAGCGAACGGTTCGAGGGGAAGTGATTTCCTCGACTTTTGACGAGCCGGCATCACGCCATGTTCAAGTGGCCGAGATGGTGATAGAAAAAGCCAAGCGACTGGTTGAACACAAAAAGGATGTGGTGATTCTGCTCGATTCGATTACCCGTCTTGCCCGTGCATACAACACGGTGGCTCCGGCATCGGGCAAGGTGTTGACCGGTGGTGTTGATGCGAATGCACTGCAACGACCCAAGCGGTTTTTCGGTGCAGCCCGGAATATTGAAGAGGGCGGCAGTCTGACGATATTGGCGACTGCACTCATTGATACCGGATCAAAGATGGATGATGTGATCTATGAGGAGTTCAAGGGGACAGGCAACATGGAAATTCATCTTGACCGCCGCATTGCTGAAAAACGTGTCTATCCGGCGATTGTGATCAATCGCTCTGGCACGCGCCGTGAGGAGTTGCTGACCGATCCTGCAGAGTTGCAGCGAATCTGGTTGCTGCGCAAGTTATTGCATCCCATGGATGATTTGCAGGCGGTAGAATTCTTGATTGACAAGCTAAAGGCAACCAAAACCAACGAAGAGTTTATTCGTTCAATCAACCGATAATTGGTTGCATGCAGGAATGAATCTTGTACTGAATTTTGCGGGTTTTCGTTTGATACAAGCACAATGATGTCGGCCTGTTTCTTGAGGGAGATTGATGCAATATCGATCCCAATTCACATGTCGATCCCTTTCTGGCGAAGGGAGGGCGGGAAGCCGTCATCTGTCAGTTCCCCGGGCGATCGATCCCCTTGAGAAGATCTTTCTGGCCTCCCTGCTTGTGCCCAGGGATTGTTATGACCGATCTTTGCTTCTCCAAGCTTGACAGCAAGGCTGGGAAGACGGTGCAGGTTGCGTAACAGTTTCTTACGAAATTGAGCCTGATTCGTTACGGAGAAATCTAGCGGCCCGGATGAAGAATACTGGCATTAAAATAGACGAGTCTCTTATTGCCGGAGTAGCGGCCTAGCAATACATAGGCCAGGTTATGTCGCAGAAACAGACCCTTCACAGGCTTCTGGATATCAAAATCAGGATGATCAGGTTTTGAAATATGGTTGATGTGGTTTCTCTGTTTACAGGCTGTGGCGGTTCTGATATCGGTGTAATCGAGTCGGGATTCGAAGTAATATTAGCGAATGACATCTTGCGTTTTGCTAAGGATACATATTTGGCAAACCTTCCGGAAACTGATTTCCATTTAGGGGCTATTGAGGAAATAGCCAGATTTCCTTCTGCTCCGTTGCTGATCGGATGCTACCCATGCCAGGGATTCAGCCAGGGCGGGACAAGAGATCCGAGCCGACGGGTTAATAGACTCTACCTTGAATTTGCCAGGGCCTTGAAGATAGTTTCACCTAAAGCGTTCATCGTCGAGAATGTTTCTGGAATGATGCGTAAAAACTTTGTTCACCTCCTGAGGGAGCAGGTCAGGGTTTTTGAGAACAGAGGATATCGGGTAAAACATGATGTTCTTAATGCTTCCGACTTCGGTATTGCACAGGACAGGAAGCGAATCTTTATTGTTGGTATCCGAAGCAATATTGATATCGAATACATGTTTCCCTTGCCCACCCATGGTAAGGAAGGAATTTTGAAAAAGACAATTCGGGAGGCTGTCGGACATATGCCAAAATGGCCAGAAGGAGAATTTTATGATTTTGATTTCCACTGGTACTACCTGTCCCGGAACCGACGGAGAGGCTGGGACGATCAGTCGCAGACCGTTGTTGCAAATCCTAGGCATATGCCGCTTCATCCAGCAAGTCCCGAACTGATCAAGCATGCCCATAACGTCTGGAGGTTCAAGGACAAGGGAAGAGCCAGACGGTTCAGTTATCGGGAAGCGGCGGCACTTCAAGGGTTTGAGAACATGGAATTCCCAGACACGAAAAACAAGACCCTTAACCGTTGCTACGAAGTCGTAGGCAATGCTGTACCACCCCCCTTGTTTAAGGCGGTAGCCGATGCAATTCCGGACATCTGGTAGGTTACTGGTTACATTTTTCGGCCAGAGTATAAACTCTACTGATTTCTTCCTTGACATCACTGTCGTCCAGCATGCCGCAAAGAAGGCTGGTCAGTCTTGACCGGTCAAAAACAAGGCCGCAAAGATCCGAAGTCGCTTCCAGCATCTTCTCGTGACTGCTCGCCAGTAGATAGGGAATCGTGAAGACCTTAACGGGGTTTGCATAAGGTTCACGAAAGAATCTCTTGTAACGGTTCTCGCGCAGATCGATTTTGACTTTGCTGGGCCAGTCATTTCCGCAAGCGCTTTGCCCAAAATAGAAAATTCCTCCACCCTTGCGCAGATCGATCAGATTTCTGTGGCTGATGAAATCAAGGCCAGCGTCCTTGACACTGACTACACTGCTAGGGAAATTCTTGTCGGGAGCCCATTCAAGCTCTCCTGTCACTTCGTGTATTCGTCCGATAACATCCTCAAGTGAGCACGCCGATCCTGCGCCGGTCTGCCATACATTCCCGCACTGGAAAAACTCCTTGATGGCCCAGGATGACAGCAATTCAAAGGAATCCACAAGACTTTTCCAATCTGCACCTTGCCTTTTCTCAGCCAGTGAGACCAGCAACAGGCTTTCATAGACATTGTTGCCGTCTAGCCTAGATGAACTGTAATGCAGCGAGGACTGTCTCAGTTCGAAAGGATAGAAATCTTTGAGCAAATCGGACCTTACCCTAATC
>VXPI01000023.1 GCA_009839585.1 Gammaproteobacteria bacterium | reverse complement strand
ACCCCCTATGGCGCAATCATTACCAACATGGCACACTGGTGGCGCCGCGGGGAAAATTTTCGGGCCATTGAAACCTATTCTGAACTTGGCATACCCATCTACGACTATGTCACGGCAGGCACCTTTGAGGGCGGTGACTTCAATGCCATTGAGCCTGGCACTCTGCTACTGGGATGGGAGGGCTATGAAGGCCGAAGCCAGCATGAAGCGGTTTTGCAAATCAAGGGATGGCTGGAAGCAGAAGGATGGGAAGTCAAACTCGCGGATATCGACCCGTTCTATGTGCACATTGACCTAATGGTAGTGATGCTTGCCCACAAACTGGCCGCCGTGTGCCTGGAATCCACTGATCCCGAGATCGTCAAGTGGCTAAAGTCGAAAAATATTGAACTGGTTCCAGTACCTTTTCAGGACACGCTTGAGTTGGGGTGCAATGTGATGTCATTAGGCGCAGACCGCATATTGATTCCTGAAAAAAGCAAGGTACTGAAAGAAAAGGCCAGTGCGCTGGGACTCGAGATTTATGACCCTGACATGTCGATGATTACTCCCGGCGGGGGAGGCATTCACTGCATGTGCCAATCCCTCAGGCGCGACCCTGTCGCCTGAATCGACAAAGGTAAAACCGGAAAACCAGTATGAGATATCTGCACACGATGGTCCGGGTTGCTGACCTGGATACATCGCTCAAGTTCTATTGCGATTGTCTTGGACTCACTGAAATCAGACGCCTTGAAAGTAAAGAAGGTCGATTCAGCCTGATTTATCTGGCTGCGCCCGAAGATGAGGACAATGCCACGTCCAGTGACACACCACTTTTGGAGCTGACCTACAATTGGGATCCCGAGGAATACGGAGGAGGACGCAACTTCGGACATTTGGCCTATGAGGTCGATAACATCTACGATATCTGCCAACACCTGATGGACAATGGCATTACCATTAATCGACCACCGCGAGATGGATGGATGGCATTCATCCGTTCGCCGGATAATGTTTCGATTGAATTGCTGCAGCGTGGTGACCGCTTGCCCGTTCAGGAACCTTGGGCAAGCATGCAGAATACTGGTGAATGGTGACCCCGGGAAACGAATACGGGCCAACCCGATTTTGAAAGGGAGGATCAAGGTCCGGGACATATCACCTCATTCCTTGAATTCGTTCCAGAATTGCCGGAGTTGATCGAGCATACTGGAAAGAAATGGTTTATATTGAGCCGTTCTATTGCCCAGCCCCCGTGCAACCAGACCTGCCGTTTGGTCGACAGGAGAATTGATTCGCGTTTCCAGCCGCTTCCGGTTATTTCCTGAACTCTCCAGTCCGGCAATTGTGGAATCTGGATGCGAAGACCGGCATCTACTCTACAATGTATTCAAAGACCTTGACGATCTTGCGAACACCACTGATATTTTTGGCGACCTGAACCGCATGCTCGCCTTCTTCCTTGGTCACCAAGCCCATGAGGAAGACAACTCCCCGTTCTGTCACAACCTTGACATTGGTCGCCGGAACATCACTGTCAACCCACATTGTTGATTTCACTTTTCCCGTGATGATGGCATCGTTTGTTCCACTGGCCAGCCCGGCAAGTCCAGACACTTCCAGCTCGTTAACCACCCTTCGGGTCTCTTCATACGATTTTGCTGTTTCTTCGGCTTTCTTTTTCTGTTCTTTGGTTGCAACCTCACCGCTCAACAACACCCACCCGTTAAAAGCGGTAACGCTGATATTGGTATTGGCAAGCATCTCATCCTGTTTGTTCACCCCGCGAATCTTGATTTCAAGGCTGTTGTCAGAAATGACGCGCTGAATGGTTCGCCTTTCGGTGACTAGTTCAGCCCCTCCAACTGCACCTCCAACTACAGCAGGAATGCATCCTGATAGCACAGGCAGGCAAAAAAGCAAGCAAAGGATGAAAAATAATTGACGAACATCAAGCCCGCGGCAGGCCCTGAAAGTTGGTATTGTCATGGACTATGAAACCAATAAGCGAGAAGACGGATGGACGGGCAAAGTATAGCATGACCTGGAAGTGTACAGGTTCACCCATGGTCAATTCCGCTAAAAATCAGTCCGGCAAGATGCGCTCGGACATTCCAGCGGCATCCTTGACAAATTCCAGAGGTCCATTCCAACCGAAATTGCGATACACGGCCGCCAGATGGGCAAAGGGTGGAGATTGTGCAAACAGGTGAAAGGTCAGTCGATGACCAGCATACCCTGAGTTCAAAAGATCCTTTGCAAAGGTCAGAAGCTTGCGCCGGTCTTCAGAGTCCCAGTGCTCGTTGATGGTATAGAACTTCTTCATCCAGGGCCCGGTTTCCTCGCCCTCGAATGTCGCATGATCCGGAGTTACGCAGATTTGTCCCCCGCACAACTCACGGGCAATATGCATCATGGCAGGCAACTGTGAGACGGCATGCACCCGTCCTGTCATCAGCAGAGACTGATTGGGCATCAGGAATCCTCCGGGACTTTTCTCTGCCATCGCGATACAGGCAGTGAGATGTGCGTTAATGCCTTCACGGTAAACCGCCAATTGAGCGAGTTTTTCCTGTACGGCAGGTTGCTTGTCTAGGCCAGTCTGCCTGACGTTCCAGAGCGCAGCTCCGATCATCATGTCCGCATACGTGATCAAGCGCTGCACGAATGGCAATGCCGAGTAACGGTGTAAGGTAGTGCGGATAAATGCTGCAGCCCGGGTGTGTTGATAGAACAGCACATCCTCCCAGGGAATCAGGACATCATCAAGCACCATCAGTGTGTCAATTTCATCAAAACGATGGGATAGAGGGTAATCCTCGATCAATCCTTCGTTTTGAAACCCTGCCCGGCAGATGTGTTTGACACCCGGCGCATTCATTCTGACAATGCATCCCAAAGCGTAATCCGAATAGGTCGCATCACCCCAGTTGGCGATGGTGGGTTTAAGAAACGCCTGATTGGAGTAGGCTGCAGCGGTCTCGTATTTTGCGCCACGTATCACGATTCCCTCATCTGTCTCCTTGACGACATGGGTCAGCATGTCCGGGTCCTGATCCTGGGGGCGCAGTGAGCGATCCCCTTTTGGATCAGTGTTTGCGGACACATGAAACGGATCCTGCTCAACCGCGAGCTGAATATGGTTATTGATGTTTTCTGAAAATCGGGGATCAATTTCATTGAGGATGTCAGCCCCATCTGCCAGCGACCACATTTCCCCAACGGTTTCATCGCCAACCCGGGTTACCACTCCCTTGATTTCCTTCATTACGGTATCGACGGCTTTGCGTTTCGCGACCCAGTGATCCTGTTTGGTGGGAATCTGGTTGCCTACCGGATATCGTTCATTGTTCTCCTCAAAGGTCATCACGTCTCGTGTGTCTTCCCTATGTTGCATGTCATAGATACATGCACGCACATCAACCAGTGGCTTGAACTGATGGTGGGTTGTGATGTCTTCGACCCTTTTACCGTTTATGTAGACCTCTCTGCCATCCTGCAATGAGGCACGGTATTCATTGCCAGTCCGAATCATGTTTGTTCACGCTCCATGGTACCAATGGATAACCTAGTATTTGCCTTAAACATATTGATGATTGCCAATTTTGTGCAGGACTACATGATCATTCCTATGCACCTTGTACAGGATAACGATATCCCTGTCCCCTGTATTCTCAGGATACAGATGGAGTGATGAAAATCCGTTCAATGGTTCATTCAATTCGTGCGCATGGTGCTTTGAACGAAGAACAGAGTCTTTCCTTTGCTTGAACAACTGAATAATCCTCTTGATGTCACCTATAACGGCATCGCTGTAATCATGATTTTTCAATCTTCCGCAAATTTTTTTCGGATGATGCCTGACGGTCATTTTTTGTCTTGCCCTTTCCTTTCCCTCACTAATGAAGTGCTCCATGTCATTCATTTTTTGAACTGATCAAAGAAAGCATCAACATCATCAATAATCGTATACTCGCCATTCTTTTCCGTTTTCCGGAGTCTCTTTGCCGCTTTTTGCCCTTCAACAAATTTCTCGGATTTTTTCAACATTGGCACGTGTCATTACCTCCAGACAAGTATTTGCCCTATCTATAATTCAATCAGCCGCAACGCCAGACGCCCGACCCTTGTACATGATTCGATGCCCGATCATTCCGGCAACCATTATTTCCATATGAGTGATGGCTTTATCCTCCCGGACATTATACCTTACGATAAACTCATTCACAGAGCGATGCGGGTTCACCACACCACACAAGAATACGCAAAAGTCGAGTAAACCGGTGTTCTGCATACTCCAGGGTGTTGCCATGCCCCCTACTCGGCCTCGACGTCTTTCTCTTTGGCACTATGGCTCGGCACAATTCTGCTTACGATTTCTTCCAGTTTTTCCGCATTAATTCCGCCCAATGCCCAGCCTGCTGCAAATGAGACATCGTTTGAATCTGGCAGCATATTTGACTCCAGTGTGTTGACCCTGATTCTCGCAGGAATCGCTGAAGCTTCACCTACAAACAGGGCTTCCTGACGGGCAGTGACGACAGCATGCCAGTCATGCCTGCCTGGCTATCCGGCAAAAAGCGGGACACATGATCCTGGTCTGCACTATTGCTCAGCCTTAATACCAGCCAGGAGTTGCATTGAGAAATTACCGTTCCTTCAATATCTGACGGCCTTTGAGAAACGAGCATAAGCCCAAGACCATACTTTCTGCCCTCACGTGCGAGCCTCCTGACTGCACTCTGTGCTACTTCGTACTGTGCATCACCGCGATTTGGAACATATCTATGGGCCTCCTCGCAAACAAACAGGATTGGGTCTGTTTCTCTCTCCTCCCGAGTTTGGTGCAGTTTGTATTGAAAGAGCAAGCGTGCGATTGCTCCTGTCAGGGGACCGGCCACTTCATTCGGCAATCCGGATATATCAATGATTTTCAGCGGAGGTTCCTTCGTTCCTTCCAAATTGATAAACTGCCCAAGAATTCTACTGAGGTTGGCCGTTCCCCTTTCATATTCCTTCATCAGGAATTTTAGCCCAAGTTTATCAAGTAGTGCCATAACCTCATGATTATGAATGAAATAAAAA
>VXPI01000398.1 GCA_009839585.1 Gammaproteobacteria bacterium | reverse complement strand
GGGCATTGCAGGCAGGTCGGATTCTGGTCAGGGAGAACTTTTTCGCCTTGCCCATAATTTTTACAATTACTTTGGAAAACGGATAGACGGAAACATAATCAATACTCAATGGTTGAAAGATGAACTGATAAAATTTATCCAAGTACAAGCCAATGATAGTGCTTTTATCGAATACCTCACGCTCGACAAAGATGAATCTGGAGATTATTACGACTGGGGCGGCTTGAAATACTTCCTCGCAAGCTATGAACAAGGGCTGCAAGAGAAGCAGAAAAAAAGTATTGATCTTCCTAAAATGATGGCTCCCCGAAATCCGAACACACCCAATGATTTCTTTCATAAAGAGCATATCTGGGCAGTACGCGAAACCAGCGTAATCGATGACATTGACCATCGAGATGTTAATAAACGCAGGCTTGGTAATTTCATACTTTTGAACGAGGGTTTGAACATTACAGTGAGCGATAAAAGAATCGAAGAAAAAATCGAGATGTATTTTAATGTTGAAAAAAATACTCCTAATACTCTGATGATTCGAGAGTTAGAGAAGTTTTTCACAAAAGCGCAGAAAGATACAATAGATGGAGGCCGGAAAAATAAAACCAGCCAATATTGGTATGAGGTATACCAGCGCTTCTTCGATATGAGAGAAGAAAAAATGATTAATTTCGCTTTGGAAAGGTGGCGGGTGCCAGAAATCGAAGGTAATATTTCGAAAGTGAAGCTAGACAGCCTGGATACAAGAAACGAGATATATACCAACATACCATAAATCTAAATGGAACCAAGAGAAGTTTCCCCTCTCCCCTTTAACGGTGCTATGATATAGAAAATCCAGGGCACCCAATTAATACCCCATCGCAATCGTCCACAGTCCAATGTCTTTGATGCTAACGAGGCGAGGTTGCCCTTGTTACTGGATAAAGGCACTGCTCTTCACACCTTGATCAGCGGCAAGTTTCGAATCTGCCTTGACAACAAAACTCAATCTCGCGATCCTGTTTGGCGGACGCTCGTGCGAACATGAGGTTTCCGTCATTTCAGCACGATCCATTTTGAATGCCATCAACCCGGACCGTTACCATGCCTGGGTAATTGGTATCGACAAGCAGGGACACTGGCATCTTGGCCGGAGTCTCGATGAGATTGCGGACAAGACAGTTTTTAAATCAGGAGAACGTCCCAAGCACGAGGATCAAGTCACGCTGGACCTTCACCAACATGCAAACCTGCGTGCTCTCGACCAGGGTTTAAAGGCACCGCATATCGATGTGATTTTTCCGGTACTGCACGGCACATTTGGTGAAGACGGCACCATTCAGGGACTGTTTGAGGTAGCCGGCATCCCGTATGTCGGTTGTGGCGTATCCGCCTCGGCCATTGCCATGGACAAGGCCCACTCGAAAAAGCTGTTTGCTGCGGCGGGGATACCGCAAACGCCCTATCGGATTTACGAATATTTCTGGTTTAAGGACAATCCGTGGGATATAGTGCCCAAAATCGAGGAACTGGGCTATCCGGTATTCGTCAAACCCGCCAATCTTGGCTCCAGTGTGGGCATCAGCAAAGTACATGACAACGATCGCCTGGTGAGTGCACTGGAACATGCGTTTCACTTTGACAACAAGGTTGTGGTTGAAAAATCCGTGGAAAACTGTCATGAAGTAGAGTGCGCTGTGCTCGGCAATCATGATATTGAAACCTCGATTCTCGGCGAGATCATTCCGGGTGCGGAATTCTACAACTACGAGACAAAATACCTGGATAACCAGACCGAGTATGCGGTGCCTGCTCCCCTTGATTCAAGTACTACCATCCGGGTGCAGCAGCTTGCTGTTGAAGCCTTCCGTACGATTGGTGGAAAGGGCCTGGCGAGGATTGATTTCTTTGTTGATCGGGAATCAGGGAATGTCATGCTGAATGAAGTCAACACCATGCCGGGATTCACCCCGATCAGCATGTATCCCAGATTGTGGGCAGAGAGCGGACTGGCCTATGCCGAATTGATTGACAGGCTGATTGAACTCGCCCTTGAAAATCATGCGTCCAGACAACGAATCAATTTCACGCTGGAAACCTAAAACAGGCATAGGCGATGACGTATATTATGAGCGGAACCCCTAAAATCATCGATCTTATGAACAGTTAAAGTAGCGTCCGTTGTTTCGTCATGTGGAAGGGTACCAACCGCACGAGTGGTAGCTCTGCGTAGCATAATCCCGGAACATTCCTGGCAATCTGAAATCAATTTGACAGAATCAGGCCTTTTCATCAAAATAAATCAACCGAAGTAGATAGCCAGTACTAACGAAAAATGAGTGAATTCCGGGCAAGTGCATTAAGACTGTTTATAGACGAGGGGGAAAAGGAAGCCCCTCCCGTGTTTGCAGGCCGGAATCACGTTTTGGATGATATTCTGACTGTATCCAAGAGATCATGGAAACCGGGCACATGGTTTCGCGAGGACAACCATGGCATAGCGGGCAACACGCGCATCGTGCATGGTGCACCGGGTGCAGGCAAGAGTTCCATACTGAGAAGGCTCGAAGACTGGGAAATGACGCCATCCGTAGCGTCTGGGTTGCCGGGAGTCAGGCCTCGAGTCCTGTTGCTGAATTCAGCGGAAATTGTTACTCCGGCAGGCATACTCAAGCCATTGGCAGAAATGGTCTACGGAAGGAAGGCATGGGAGTTCAACAGGCAATATGATCGAAGCCTGTCTCTCAGAGTGGGCATTGGTGATGTCTCTGTGAGCGCAAAGGGAGAATCCGGGCCGAGCCAGGCTCATTCCATGATGGGGATTGAAGAATTCAAGGATTGGGTTCGATCTCTTCCCTGGCACAGTCGTCTCAAGAATCCAGTCATTGTCGCGATTGACGAAGCACAAAGATTCGATCATGATGCCGACTCTCCGGTTACCCGGGTTCTTCAGGCCCTGCATGACAATGTATGGAAACTGCCGCTTACCCTAGTCTTGGCAGGTCTTGGCGATACCCCGGACAAGTCCAGGAAAATGCAGCTGACTCGCGGGACCAAACTACACGAGGTCGGCTGCCTGTCTGCAGGGGAGACACGGCAGGTGATGGAAGGATTCTGCCGGACATTCGGCGTGAATGCAGAGGGATTCGGAGATCGACTGATGGCCTATGCGGAACCGTCCGAAGGCTGGCCCCGCCATCTCCATTTCGCGCAGGCTGTCCTGGGACAGGAACTGCTCAAGACCCATGGAGACATGCAGGCTCTAGACTGGGATTTCCTGAATGCCGAATTCACGAAGAGCCGCATAACGTACTACCAGAGCCAGCAAAGTAAGCCCATGCATTCCCTGCGTGGCCTGACAGCGGCTGTCATGGCACAGTTCAGAGCAGGAATGAAACTAGAAGACATAAGGGAACTAATTGAAGGCAATGCGAAAAACCAGACAGGGTTTGATTTGGAGAATTCCTTGCTGGAAGGAAGAATAGATGCATATGGGCTTATTGAGCATCTTGTACATCAGGGGGCCCTTCAGGAAACAGAAGGCGGTATTTTTTACAGCCCTATACCCTCATTTTGCAGTTTTCTGATTGAACAGGGGAATCTTGATTCAAAAGTTGAAAATACTGTGCCCAGTGATTCCTAAATCAATCTGGAAGCCAGCTTCTAACCGTTTACGGGCGAATTAACCCCCCATATTTTGCGGGTAGCAGGGCAGAATCCTTATTGCATTTGGGTATCAGGAATGTTCAATTGCTATTGATGTTCACTTATCCGAAAATTGATCCCAGTACTCAGTAATCCATAATGTCCGCTAAACCAGACTCGGTTCTCGACCAATATCTGAAACGATACCCCCAGACCCAGTATCTGGATGCGTATATATCAGACTTGAGTTGCATCATCCGAGGCAAACGATATCCGATTGAAGAGGCCGGCAAGCTGTTTCATGACGGAATGATGCTGCCCGGCTCAACCTTTCTGCTGACCGTTAACGGTGATTCGGAAGATCCCGAAAATCTCGGATATTCGGATGGCGATCCCGATGAGGTTG
Organism: Gammaproteobacteria bacterium; assembly: GCA_009839585.1. Taxonomy (GTDB): domain Bacteria; phylum Pseudomonadota; class Gammaproteobacteria; order Arenicellales; family Poriferihabitantaceae; genus Poriferihabitans. The sequence goes on along the minus strand of VXPI01000398.1, from coordinate 1,044 downwards.
CGGTACCGATTGTCGAGACCCTTGCTCCATGTGCGTGGACCGAGTTGCCAACTGCCCAGATGATGTTGACCCTGAAAGATCTGGACGGTACACCCTACTACTATGAACCGCGTAATGTGCTAAGGAGAGTGCTTGACCGATTTGACTCTCTTGGGTTACGCCCGGTTGTGGCTTTCGAGCCAGAGTTTTATCTGCTTGAGACTGATATGGACGATGAAACCGGCCCAGTGCCTGCTCACTTGCCATCGACTGGCAAGCAGCCGACTGCAACCCAAGTCTACAGCATTGACGAAGTCGAGGAGTTTAGCAGCTATTTTGATCAGGTGGTTTCGGTTTGCAGGGATCAGGGTATTCGAATCAGCACGATCTCCAAAGAATATTCACCGGCACAGTTCGAGCTGAACCTGCATCACGTTGATGATGCACTGTTGGCTGCCGATCAGTATGTAATGTTGAGAAGGACCGTTCAGGGTGTAGCCCGCACACACAATATGCGTGCTACCTTTATGTCAAAGCCGTTCCCCGAACAGTCCGGCAGTGGCTTGCATGTTCACATCAGCTTGCTGGATAGGAGTGGAAAGAATGTGTTTGCGGGAGATGGACAATATGGAGAAATGGATTCGCTCAGTGACCTGATGCGATATTCTCTGGGTGGCATATGCAAGACAATGGCCGAGAGCGTGGGGATTTTTGCCCCAAATGTGAACGCCTACCGGCGTTTCAGGCCGGACTCCTACGCCCCGGTTCGCGATGACTGGGGATTCGAAAATCGTTTCGTTGCATTCCGCATCCCGAAGAGCAATCCGGAAGCACGACGCATCGAGCATCGGGTCGCGGGTGCTGATGCGAATCCCTATCTACTGATTGCGACGATTCTGGCCAGCATCCATCATGGCATTCAACAGAATATCGATCCAGGACCACCAACTATCGGCAATGCTGTGATTAGTCAAAGCAACACTATCCCAACCGAGATTGATCAGGCGATGAACCTGTCCAGAAAAAGCCAGTTTCTGGCTGATTATCTTGGAGAACAGTACATAA
>VXPI01000237.1:2126-5099 GCA_009839585.1 Gammaproteobacteria bacterium | reverse complement strand
CCAAGACAAAGATAATGATTGAAGGCTGTTTCTTTAGAATCAAGCCACCGAAATCGATTCAAGCAAATCGTGTTGCGTGATGATCCTCGGTAACCCGTGTCTATCCCTCACCATCACTGCCTGACAATCACGATTGATCATCGATGACAAGACATCCAGAGTCGTATCAGCCGGCACAAACTGAAATGGCGGCTCCATGACCTTCTGAACCGCAATATCCCGGATTGTCGGATCGTCAATCAAATTCGACAGCAGCCCCGTATCGCTAAGGCTACCCACAAATTCATCATTGGCAGTTACCGGCAACTGGGAAATATTTGCAGAAGTCATCAGGCTCAGTGCCTCCGCTACCGTCGACTCCTGCGATATCGTGGTCAGCGCGTTCTCTCCACTTTGTTTCGAAATGATTGTAGAAGCAGTCGAATATTCCCGGTTCTCAAGAAAACCATGATCTTTCATCCAGTCATCGTTATAGACCTTGGCCAGGTAACGGGTACCATGATCCGGCAAAATGATAACCACGACATCATCATCCTTTAGATGTTCCTTGCCCCACTCCAGTGCTCCCCAAACTGCAGAGCCGCAGGACCAGCCAACAAACATCCCCTCCTCTCTGGACAGCCTTCGGGTCATGATTGCCGCATCCTTGTCAGTGACTTTTACAAAATGATCTATCAGTGAAAAATCAACGTTTGCCGGCAGAATATCCTCACCAATACCCTCGGTAAGATATGGATAAACCTCTTTCTCGTCAAACACCCCAGTCTCCTTGTATTTCTTGAAAACCGAGCCATAAGTGTCAATGCCGACCGTTACCACATCCGGTTTTTGCTCCTTCAGGTATCGTGCCACGCCACACATTGACCCCCCAGTCCCGACACCTGCCACATAGTGTGTGATTTTGCCCTCGGTATCCCGCCATATTTCAGGGCCTGTGGTTTCATAATGGGCAACCGTATTTGACAGATTGTTATACTGGTTCGGGTAATAAGAGTTCTCAGTCTCTTCGGTAATGCGCTGGGCCACCGAATAATAGGAACGTGGATCCTCTGGTGCAACCGCAGTTGGACAGACAATAACATCAGCCCCAACTGCACGAAGAATATCAATCTTCTCCCGGGACTGCTTGTCAGCCAATGTGAACACACACCGATAACCTTTGGCAATTGCAGCGAGCGCCAATCCCATACCGGTATTGCCGGAGGTTCCCTCAACGATGGTCCCTCCCGGCTTCAGGTCACCTCTATCCTCGGCATCTTCAATCATCTTGATGGCCATCCGGTCTTTCATTGAGTTGCCGGGATTGAAGTACTCTACCTTGACCAATATGGTGCCCGGAACTCCACGGTTGACGGAATTCAACTTAACCAAAGGAGTATTGCCAATGGTATCGATGATGGATTGATAATAGTTCATGGATCTGATGGATCTTGCTTTATGAACATGCCGGGCATCAAGGTACCGCAAACAGGAAAATCATATGACTGCTTATCCCGCTAATAACGTGTAACGAGTAGCTATTGTGAGTTATTGGCCTGATCGTTTCTAATGATTATTTTATACGTTTTCTATCAGAATTTTATTTGCCGCCCTAGGCAAATTGTTATGCGGTGCATATATGATCAAACAGATTCCGATTTTCATGATTACGGGGGTAGCACCTTGAGAAATCACCTCATAGTCGCTATTGTATAGATATCAAATCAGTCCGGAGTGATTGTATGCAGTGGATTCTTTTGGTCGTCATTATTGCCGGCTTGCTGTACCTGTCCAGGTTCTACCCGAAAACCGGATTCAGCCTTCTGGGCTTACTGGTTGTTTGCGCCATTTTTATCATCATCACCACCAGTGAACGTGGTGAAAATGTACGAGCAAAACTACCAATTGAGGACATCATCATCGAGAACCCGGTTATGACACCGGGCTACCGGGATGGCTATACCTTAAGCGCCCGCCTGATCAATCAAAATGACTCGGCCACATTAAGAGATTCTGCAATCAGCATCACCATGTTTGACTGTCTCGCCAGCGACCGAAGCAGTTGCACTGTAATTGGACAGGAAGAAGAACGCATCAATTTGGTTATCCCGCCCGGCCAGTCGAGAGATTTATCAAGATATGTCTCGTTTGAAACAGTATCTCCCAAAGGCACTGTCGAATGGGAGTTCAAGGTCACGCAAACCCGTAGCTAAATACCGGCAGTGCCGTTTCACTCGAACATCCTGATTCTTATACTGACGGTTTGTTGAAGACTCTCGAAACCAGAACATGGATCTCTCGACAATAGTCCGGGATGTTTGAGAGATTAACGAGCAAGCACCCTCCGAGATCACACACTCGGGGACGCATATGAACCCCGCCTGCTTTATCGCCTGGTCATATGGCATAGTTGAAATGGAGTGGGTATCTGCCGTGATTAAATCTGCAAAGCCATGAGTCATCCTTTATATGGCCTGTATGGCGGCACCTTCGATCCTGTACACAACGGCCACCTTGAGACCATACTGTCTGTTCTGGATATCTGTCAACTTGAGGACGTATGCTGGATACCAACCGGAATTCCTGCACACCGGCAACGTCCCTTCGCCTCGGCCATGGACCGTTATCAGATGGTAAACTTGGCACTCGCGGATTATCCAGGATTACATGTCAGCAGCATCGAAATCGATCGGAAACAAGCCTGTTTTACCTATGACACCGTGGCAGAACTGAGCACTATCTACCCTGATCGTGTGTTCTGTTTCATTCTTGGTCAGGATGCATTACTTGAGATTGAATCGTGGCACCGCTGGTCTGAACTGTTGTTAACCACACACCTCATTGTCATGGATCGACCCGGAGTGGCCATGCCGAACCCGTTGCCAGACTGGTGGCAGCGGGCACTAGCTGATTCAATGGATGATCTTCGCCAATCTACGGCGGGACGGATTTATTCTCCTGCGATCCCCCTATGTGCAATCTCCTCTTCAAGAA
>VXPI01000237.1:0-2116 GCA_009839585.1 Gammaproteobacteria bacterium | reverse complement strand
CTTCAAGAATCCGCGCATGCCTCGCAAATAATTCCGATATTGGCCATCTCGTGCCGGAGGCAGTCCAGAAATACATAAACACCCACAACCTATACCCATATGACCCAAAAAAAACCTAAGCCACCGACAAGGACTCGCAACAGGGATGCAGATGCTTATACCATGAAAGATGTGATCGTGTCCGCACTTGAAGAAGCCAAGGGTATCGAAATCAAGGTTCTCGATGTCCGTAAGCTGACTGATGTAACCGACTTGATGGTGATTGTGACCGGCAGTTCCGACCGACATGTCAAAACCCTCTCTGAAAGGGTGCTGGAATTCATGAGTGCCCGAAACTTCAGTCCGATCGGTGTCGAAGGCGAGGACTCGAAAAACTGGGTGCTGGTGGATTATGTAGACGTAATTGTCCATATCATGCGTGAGAGAACACGCAAGCACTACGATCTCGAGGGACTCTGGGACGACTCTCTCGGTGACGAGGAATCATCGCTCCAGGAAACACAGGTCACATGAAAAACAAGATGTCAAACAATCCAACAAGGCGAGATTGCCAAAAGAGCTGCTCAAAACAGTACCATGCAAACCTCCTGTTTCTCTCCAGGATATCCTAGGCCGACTTATAGGCAAAACATGGGCAATTCCTGCAAAAACTACACACTTCAACCCGTGTGCTGAACCATGGTCTGTCCCGAGTGCTGAAAATTACCCTGCTCGCAGTCGGTGATCGAATGCCAACATGGATTGATCAGGGCTTTTTCGAATACCAAAAACGCATCGTCAGGCCTTTCCGGCTGAGTCTTGTTCAAATACCTGCATTGCGTAGACCAAAGGGCGCAGACATGGCAAGGATACGGCAACAGGAAGAGTCCAGAATCCTTAACTCGGTACCAGATTCAGCATGCCTCATTGCACTAGATAAGCGGGGCTTGAACCGGACAACCAAACAGGTTGCACAAAACATGAAAAACTGGCTGGACCAGCGTGAACCGGTTGCCTTGGCAATTGGCGGACCAGAGGGTTTCAGTGAAGAATTTATAGGGATGTGCAGTGAAGTCTGGTCGCTTTCGAACTTGACTTTCCCACATGGTCTGGCCAGAGTGATCGTTGCCGAACAACTGTATCGGGGCTACTCAATCTTGCAGGGGTTGCCATACCACCGATGAACATGCCCTTGATTCTGGCTTCCAGTTCGCCGCAACGCCGAAAGTTGCTTGCATTGCTCGTCCCGGATTTTGAAGTGGTCAATCCCGACATTGACGAGGCCCGGCTTGCTGATGAGTCACCAGAGGCCATGACACATCGCCTGGCTATCGAAAAAGCCCGCACCGTGTATCAGCAAAGAGGGCCGGATGTACGGGTACTCGGTGGAGATACGACCATCGTTATAGCAGACCGGATACTCGGCAAACCCATCAGTCATAACCATGCGGTCTCTATGCTGACCGATCTCTCGGGAACCACCCATACAGCGTACAGCTCGGTCGCACTCTGCAGCTCCCAGGGTTGTCGGTCTCTGATCAGTCGAAGCAGGGTTACTTTCAGGGCATTGCCTGCTGATGAAATCGAGCGTTACTGCCTAACCGGAGACCCTTATGACAAAGCTGGCGGATATGGAATTCAGAGTTCTGCAGGCAGTTTTGTCACGGAACTATCGGGTAGTTATACCGGGGTTATCGGATTGCCGTTATGGGAGGCTCACCAGCTGCTTTTTGCTGAGGCGGATGACTCATGAGGACGGTTAATACGCCAGCCGAATGAAAAAGACCGCCCCTAAACGCAAATAAATGAAATCACGGCAGTTTTTGCCCGAATCAGTTAGAATGAGATCGCTCTGTGATAATCGGCATTGTTGGATTTTAAGCAGTTAAAGTGTTCGTTCAACGTGTGGATCATCTTAAGGATTACATTATCACTATATCTCTAATTCGAAGTGGTTTTCCATTTGTTGAGTTCATAATGCCAATTAAAGAAAATGCCTGAAAAAGAAGCCAAACGACTCTTGTTGTGCGGTCAAGAAGCTATAAGGGAGATTAGATAGATATGCGACTCAGCCAGATAAAAAGAGTTATGGCTGAAAGTAGTGCGTGAGGGTTTGGGGGGAGATTCATTTCGCGGC